>URYM01000008.1 GCA_900552095.1 uncultured Blautia sp.
GGCATACGAGATCTAGTACGGTCTCCTGGGCTCGGAGATGTGTATAAGAGACAGATCTATATCTATTTGATTTAAGATATTTTTTTATACATTTTCCCAATCTCTTCTCTGAAAGAAGGGAATTCCGAAGATTATTTTTGTTTTTTATCCCTTCTCTTTTTCCGGGATCAAAACAAGATTTCTAAATAAAACAGCAAGATTGGAGGGAACCCTATGAGCAACTTAAAATATCCTCTGGAATCTGTTCCGCAGAACTCTTCTTCCATCAAACTGCTTTACGTGACTTCTTCCAGCTACGAAGGAGACTGGCCCAGCTTTATGCATTCCCATTATTTTACGGAACTTTTCTATGTAAAAGCGGGCGCGGGAAGTTTTCTCATCGAAAATGAAAGCTTTCCCATCCAGAAAGACGACCTGATCATTGTCAATCCCAATATCTCCCACACGGAGGTCTCTCTTCCCGAAAAGCCCTTAAGCTACATCACGCTCGGTGTGGACGGCCTGAGCTTTTCTTTCCAGGATGAAAAAGAATACAGCCGCTTTAACTGCGGCAAAGTAAAAAGCAATCTACTCTTTTATTTTAATTCCATGCTCCATGAAATGGAAACAAAAGAGGACGGCTATCAGGAAGTCTGCATTTCCATGCTGAACATCCTCACCGTCCACTTAAAACGTATCACCCATTCCGCCTTTGACGTGATGGTATCTGACCGCTCCAACCGGGAGTGCGCCAGAATCAAGCGCTATATTGATTCTAATTACCAGGATAACATCACCCTGGATTCTCTGGCTGCCCTGGCTCACTTAAACAAGTATTACTTCGTGCATGCCTTCACCAAATCCTACGGCCTGTCTCCGATCAGCTACTTAAACGAGCGCAGGCTTGAAGTCAGCAAGGAGCTTCTGGAAAACACCGATCACAGCATCGCCGAAGTGGCGCAGCTCTCCGGCTTCACTTCCCAGAGTTATTTTGCCCAGAGTTTTAAGAAAAGCTGTCACATGACCGCGGGAGATTACCGCCGGAAAGCAAAACGGGCGGAAGAAAAAAATCAGCCCTGACTCCTGCGCTCAGAAGCGCTGGCTATGTTTAACTGTTCTCTGTATTTTGCAACCGTTCTTCTGGCGATGGAAATCCCTTCTTTTCCCAGAAGAGCGGCAATCTGTGCATCACTGTAAGGTTTTTCCTTTTTTTCAGAATCTATCAGGTTTTTGATCGACTGATGAACAGCGGTGAGCCCCTCTTCCCCGAAAAGACTCCGCAGTGCAAGAAGTTTTCCGGGAAGTTCCAGATATTTTTCTTTTACCGCCCGGCTCACCGTGGAAACAGACATTCCCAGCTGCCGCGCCGCTTCTTCCATCGTTACAGTCTCTTTTTCCCCTCCCACCTCCAGCCATGCCTCCTGCTTCTCCAGAAGAAATTTTGCAACCTGCACCAGCGTCTCCCTGCGTTTCGCCACCGCAGTTTTCAGGAAGCGGACCCGCTCGGTTTTCTCTTTCAAATAGCTTTTCACCAGGGGATCCTCTGTCGTCTTCTTCAATTCCTCATAGCAGCTTTCTGCCTGAATGGCCTGTCTTTCTTCCCTGCACAGCTCTATGTTCCACCCTTCCTCATCCTTCCACGCCCTCAGATCCGGAACCGCCAGGAGGATTTCCTCTCTCTTTTTCAAAATTCCCTGCATCAGCCGCGGATTCAGGGATCTGATCACAGCAAGGTATTCTTCCAGTTTCCTTCTGGTTATCCCTCTCTCCCGACAGACAGCTCCAAAAGCGCTGCGGGCAATCTGATCCAGGTGAAACCGGATCAGCTGTTCCAGTGTCTGATCTAATTTTCCGGCTCTTTCTGCCTGCCAGATCAGGCTTTCCCGAAGGTCTTCCGCTCCTATGCCCGCAGGCTCCAGCGTCTGCAGAATCTTTCGGTATCTCATCACCTGTTCCGGGCTGCATTGCAAAATCCCCGGCAGTTTTTCCGCCGGCACTGAAAGATACCCCGTGTCCTCATCAATCACAGAGAAGAGCCGCCTCAGGTGCTTCCTCTCCGTACCGGTATATCCCTCTCCTTCAATCTGTTCCCATAAAAACTGCTCCAGACTCTCTTCCCAGACAGAAATCCCGTTCTCCGGCGCTTCTGCAAAGGCATCTGAATTCTTCCGCGATGAAATTCTGCTTCCTGCACAGCTTTCTACAGACAGAACCGGATTTTCCATCTGTTCACGGCTCAGATATTCTTCCAGCTGTCCATTGCTCATCTCCAGGATTTCCAGAGACTGACGCTGCACCTGGGTAAAAACCTGTTCCTGTTTCTGATTCACCGTAAGTTTCTGCTGCACGCCA
This sequence comes from uncultured Blautia sp., assembly GCA_900552095.1. Taxonomy (GTDB): domain Bacteria; phylum Bacillota; class Clostridia; order Lachnospirales; family Lachnospiraceae; genus Egerieimonas. The sequence goes on from URYM01000008.1 coordinate 2,332, forward strand.
GTCCCCCTCTCCTATCCGATCAGCTGTTCCACAATCTTTTCAATATCCAAAGGACTCTCTGCCACTGCATCCGCCCCCGCAACTTCCCCGGGCGCATAACCGTAGCTGCATCCTACAAAAGGTACTCCTGCTGCCCGTGCCGCCTCTCTGTCATAGTATCGATCTCCTACCATACAGGCTGCCCCCGGCTTTGTCCTGTTCAGAAGTCTTCTGAGAGAATCCTTCTTTGTTTCTCCTTTCACCAGAGGCTGAATGTAATCCATACAGTCCAGAATGCCGATCCGTTCGCCCAGCGTTAAAATATCCTTTTCTTCCGCATTGGAACAGATGGCAAGCACATACCCTTTTGCCTTCAGGTTCTGCAGCATTTCCTTTACCCCTTCAAAAGCACAGGCTTTCTCCTCAAGAAGAGTGTCCCAGTAATATCCCAGAGTCTTCATGAACGGTTCCTTCATCTCCTCCGCTTTTTCACCGAAAAAATAGGTGAAATCTTCCTCGAAGGGAGCCCCGATCCGTCCCAGGATCTCCTCCCCGGAAAACTCCCCGGCTCCCAGATCCCGGAGCGTCTTCCTGTAGGCTTCCACTGCATATACCTCTGTCTTATTGAGCGTTCCATCCATATCAAATACTACAAGCCGCATTTTGTCTCCTCTTTACTGCAGATCGGCGCCGTGTCCGAATCCTCCGTCCTTTTTGCAGTTCTCCGCCGAATACCGCGCCGCCCTTTCCATCGCTTCTGCGATTACTGTGCCGCCAAGACAGCTTCCCTTCTTCCAGCCTTTTTCAAGAAGCGCATACATAAAAGCCGCAAGATAGGAATCTCCCGCTCCCATGGTATCCACACAGTTCACAGGGTAGACAGGACCTTTGATAAATTCCTCTCCATTATAACACAGTGACCCCTTCATTCCCATTGTTCCCAGTACATGACAGGCTCCCTGGCCATGGATCTTTTTCGCAAATTCCCGAAATTCCTGCTCCGTTCCCTCCCAGGAAAAAAGAGCGAGATCCAGCCACGGACAGGTTCTGGAGAGAAACTCCTCTGTGCGATACTTTTCTTTCGTCGAATAATCAAAAGCCAGCACACCCGGAAGTTCTCCCAACCGGCTGATCTGATGATCAAGCTTGGCATTGCAGCTGGTACACAGAAGATCAAACGCTCTCAGATCATCCATCTGCTCTTCGGTAAAATGATCCAGTTTCTTCCAATTCTCCCCGAGAGAAAAACCTACAAACGCCCTCTCTCCTTCCACCACATTCTGATCGCACTGCTTCGTGGTTCCTCCTTCCTGCAGAACACAGCGTGAGATATCCACTCCCTCTTCCCTCAGTGCGCGCCGGATCAGCATTCCTCCCGGATCATCCGCCAGCACGCCCAGATAGGAGGCCTGCGCCCCCTGCCTGGCCATGTGCACCGCCACATTGACAGCGTTTCCGCCCGGATAGATCCTGTGAAGATTCAGATACCGATCAATCACATTGTCACCAATACCTATGATCTTCATCAGACACCGCCTCCCTCAAACTCAATATTCCACTTTCCGGTAGTATCTTCTGATCTCCAGAGAATGATCCCGGATCACTTCTATATTTTTACTGATCCTCTGCAAAACAGCATTGATCACCACGGGGGAGAGCAGGCCGCGGAATTCATCGCTGATCCCGGGAAGTTCATAATCTTTCGTATCAAATACAGTAAATTTATCTGTATATTTTTCCAGGAAACGCTTTACTCTTTCATCCAGAGGCCGTGTCTCCGCCTCCGTCATACACAGTGTCGCACATACATCCTTTTCAATCAGCTCGATGGTGCCATGAAAAAATTCCGGCGAACTTACAGACTTCGTCCTCAGCCACTGAGATTCTTCCAGTACGCACATCGCGTAAGAATATACCGGCCCCCACAGATTTCCGGAACCGATCCAGATCTGGTATGGGTCATTCTGAAATTCTTCTGCATATTTCTTTGCTTTCTCATCACTGGCTTTCCGAACCGATACCAGAGCTGCCGGAAGGTTCTTCAGCTCTTCTGCGAATCTGGGGTACTGGTCAAATTCTCCCATATTATAGAGAAGTTTTCCAATCAGCAGATACAGGATAAGTTCCTGGGGACGTCCATCCTTATATACAACCGCGTAATCCGATAATTCTTCCAGGGGAGAATTATCCTTTCCGATCACCGATACCAGGGGAACTTTTCTTTCTTTTAAATATTTTGCCGCCTCCAGCGTTTCCATGGTATCTCCTGACTTTGACGCGAGAAAAGCTACTGTTTTCTCACTGATCTGCGGATTTCCTGTGAGAATCAGCTCCGCTGCCACCTCCGAAATCGCCGGAGTGGCGGACATGACTTTCATCATATAGGCAAACGGCTGCATCATAGCCACCGATCCTCCCGAGGAAGTAAACAGTACATTTTCAAACCCTCTTTTGCACAGTTCATCTGCAATTTTTTCAATTTTTTCTCTCTGATTATAGATATACGCTCCATTTTCCAACATCTGCTGCTCATTAAAATTAATCACTTTTCTTTCCTCCTCAGATCCTCTACACTGCAAAAATCCCAAACCAGGCTCCCACGATTCCCAGCGCCATCAGCCCCAGCAAAATCCAGGTCACTTTTACCTTCTTCTTTAAAAGTCCATAAATTCCACCGGTCAGAAGCAGCGGGAGAAGACTCGGCATAATCTGATCGATGATCCCTGTCTGAATCGCTACTGCACTCTCTCCTGCCCCCAGACTGCCCGCTATGGAAATATTGACCATTCCCGGAATCATCGCTCCGATTACGATCAGTCCCAAAACAGAAGCACCATACGTTAATTTCGGCATTAACCCGGAACCTTCCAGACGATCCAGAAATCTGGTTCCAAATTCATATCCCTTCATCAGACAAATATATCGGGCTGCAAAAGCCGGGACATTAAAAATAAGAAGAAATAAAATTGCCCCCAGTATATTCCCCTGCAGAGCCAGAGAAGTTCCCACTCCTGTGGCAATGACACGCAGAGTTCCCCAGAAAAGAGAATCCCCGATTCCTGCCAGCGGGCTCATCATAGATGCCTTTACACTGCTGATCGCAGAAGTATCAAAGTCCTCATTTTCACTGTTGCTCTCTTCCATCGCTGCGGTAATCCCGATAATAGCTGTGGATATGTAAGGCGTAGTATTAAAAAACTCCATATGCCTCTCCATGGCCGCCCGGTGCTTTTCTTTATCTCCTTTATAGAGTTTGTTGATCACCGGCATCATGGTATTGCAGTATCCCATATTCTGCTGCCGCTCATAATTCCAGGAATACTCAAGAGCCAGAGAATTCCAGAACACTGCCAGCAGATCTTTTTTTGTCAATTTTTTCCCCTTTGTTTCATTAGAAGTCGTCATCATCCGGCACCTCCTGTCCGCCTGCGGCTGCTGCCACAGCCTGATTACTGTTCTGTTCTACTAAAATCAGCGCAATTACCGTTCCAAAGATTGCCACTCCCAGCATGGGGATCTGGAGATATGCGCTCAGAGCAAATCCCAAAATAAAGAAAATCACAAACTTTTTAGACATAATCATCTGAGCCAGCAGGGCAATTCCCAGTGCCGGAATAAATCCTGCCGCTGCGCTTAAGCCTGTCTGCACAAAATCCGGAATCTTCTCCAGAACCATCTGCATAAAGGGACTTCCAAGGTAAAAGGCAATTCCCACAAACAGTCCCCGGGGAAGGCTTTTCACCACAAAACCTCCCAGAAAATGCATCCTTTTCACCCCTCTGGCATCGTCCTGCTCCACATATCTGTCTGCCCGGTGAAGAAAGAAAGGCATGACAAACAGCGTCATGGCATTATCGATCAGCAAATACAGGGTTGCAATGGGAAATGCCAGCGTCAGCGCCACATCTGCTCCCTGCCCGGTGGAAATAGCAAAAGCCGTTCCAAGAATTCCTCCTGTGATCACATCCGGAGGCACTGCCGCTCCCAGAGTCACCGCTCCGATAAACACCAGTTCCAGCGTTCCTCCCATAATAATTCCAGTCTGAAGATCCCCCATGACCAGACCTACCAGAACTCCGGTTACGATCGGTCTCGTAATCAGACAGGATCCCAGCGTCCACTCAAAAGTTACAAAACATGCGATCAGACCAACTAAAATTGCCTGTAACATTTTCCATCCCTCCTACAACACATCTTTTACCATAACTTTATTGTCTCCCGGCACCTGGCGGATCTCCACCTCCAGCCCGGCCTCGATCATTTTCTTCAGTATTCCCTCTTCCTCTTTCGTCACCGGAACTGATTTGGTCAGCATACGGGTATCCGGCTTCGGTGCAGCGCCTCCCACATTAACGGACCGGATCCGGTCAGCCCCCTCCGCCAGTTTCCAGGCATCCTCTATGGTTTTCACCAGGATAAACAGCCGGTACTTATCTGTCACACCACTGTTGATCGCAGCGATGGAATCCTCTATATTCTTCATCACCAGTTTTACCCCGCTGGGCTTAGCCAGTTTAAGCGTTGCTTTCTGAATGTCATCCCGCATCAGAGCATCGTTAGCGATCAAAATGCAGTCAGCGCCCAGACTCTGTGTCCAGGCCAGCGCTGTCTGTCCATGAAGCAGCCGGTAATCCACACGCAAACATTGAATCATCTTTCTTCCTCCTTTAAATTTTTTAAAAATCCTCGTCCGCCGTTTTCTCCTGTTCCAGCATAACATTACAGTATTTCAGATAAGGACTTCCCTGCTCTGCCAGGTTCTGCAGAAATCTTTCTGTACTGTACTCTTCTTCCAGCTCCAGAAGGTCGATCAGAAGCGGCAGATTCATGCCTGCAATCAGATGATACTTCTGTCTTCCCAGATATCTCATACACTCATTGTTAATGCTGCCCCCAAAAACGTCTGTCAGAATAATCAGTTCTTCTTCCCCTGCGTTTTCTACGATTTCCCGGATGGCATCACGGACATTTTCACATTCCGGCGTGTACCCGCAGAGAATTTCCACCGAAGACTGTTTCCCCAGGATCAGTTCCAGGGTCTGCTTCATTCCCTTGGCCAGATAACCGTGACTGGCCAGTAAAATCTTTCTCATTTTCTCCCCCCTTTCCGTTTTTCTCTCTTCACCCTATATAGAAAAGCAAAAAGCGTGCCAGTTTGTGGCACGCTCTCGCAGTTTTTCACAATTTTCATTTACTTTTTTTAAAACAGCTCAAAAATCCTCTTCCTCTGCTTCCGGTGCCGCAAAAATATCATAAATATATCCCAGCTCTTCCGGAGGAATATTGACACTATACTCTTTTTCCATGACACTAAAGCTTTCTTTTATCTGACGAAGCAAATATCCCTGACACTGTTCCAGCTCTTTCAGTCCGGGATACTGTTCCAGCGCATCCCGGCGGATCAGCCGTTCTGCCATACAGCAGATATGCACCTGAAGGGCAATCTTCTTATTATTGCTCATCTCTGTCCCTACACGCTTTTCCAGCTCTCGCATTCCAGCCTCCACCGTGCGCAGAACCTTTTCCGTGTCCAAAATGGTGAGTGTTCCGATCACCCTCCGCATGGAAAAACAGTGAACCAGATTGTCATTAATCCTGTCCAGAAGGTTCTCATCCACACAACGGGAGAGCGTCCTCCTGAAACCATTGTCCTGTTTCCCCATAATCAGCTGTTCCAGAGAGATAAAAGGAACATTTTCCAGATGAGGATCCATAGTCCCCACTACCAGAAGCACCTGATAATCCTGAAGTGCCGGATCCTGCAGTCCGTTCATCTTAAGCCGGGCGTAATCATGAGCGAGGATCCTGATTCCCGCTTCTTCCGGAATGCTGTCCCGCAGAAGCTGCTGCAGGCGCAGCGCTGTTCCCATTCCCGTCATGCAGGAAGCCACAATTGCTTTCTCCCTCTCTTTTCTGGGATAGGCAATTTTGTAGGTCGTCTGCATATGGGTTTTCAGCTCTTCCTCGATCTCCTCCACCGATTTCCCCTCTCTTATGAGATCTCCTGCAAAGATCGCCATTTTAGTGGAGACATTATCAAAGATTCCTGTCGGCCCCTGCAGATAAGGCCGTATTTTCTCATAAATGTCTGCAAGCGATCCCATATCAACCAGGATCAGCATCCCCCGGCTCACATCGTTTTGCTTCAGATATGATATCAGACGCGCTGTCACCTCGCGCGCTTCCACATCCATAGGCATATCAAAAGCTTCGTAAAGATTCATTCCCAGAATTCTGTTTGCGGTGTTTGCCAGACTGCTGGCCGTAGCATAACCATGGGCAAGAATGACTGCCTTCATCCTCTTCTGCCCGGCATCTGCCGCCATACTCTTCATATAAAAGGTAAGAAAAATTTCATCTTCCCGGGAGAAGGTCACATCCACCTTATTCTCAATCAGGGAAACCATTCTCCGCATCAGCTCATACTCTGTTCCCATCTGCTCCGTTACAAAGCGGTGCAGGCCTTCCCAGAGAGCTTTTTCTTCTTTTGTCCAGTGGTACTTCAGATCCTCCCGCAGCAGAAGAAAGTAAGTAATGGTATAGAGACTGTTTCCGTTAAAACTAAGCTGATAAGTATACTCCAGATAATTAAAAATTTCCTGCAGGTTTCCCGTTACATACTGCACCATAACCTCAGAATACCGGTCCCGCTGCCGAAACATCAGATGATCCAACAGATGAAAAACCGTGCGGATCTGCGCTGTATAAAATTCCTCACAGGAAATCAGATTCTCCAAAAGCTGCTGATAATACAGGATCATCTGACGGTAAATTCCGGAAACATCCTCTTCCTGATCCTTTTTCTCCTCTCCCGTCTCCGGCACGGCAGTCGCATCGGTGATCGTGATAATCTGACGCTTATGGATCTTTCTCTCCCTCTGCTCTCCCGGATTTTGCAGCATCTTTTCCGGAAGGTCAAAAAGTTTCACCGTAATAGCCGCTTCCTCCCGCTGTCTGCTGTAAGCCCGGGCCACCGTAAATTTTAAAAGATTCTGCAGTTCTCCCACATTTGCCTCATAAGGATAGTCGCAGAAAATATCCAGTATATTATCCGAAATTTTAACTGGCTTCTGAAATACTCTTGACTCCCGGGAAAGAAAATAATAGATATACTGCTTCTTTTCTTTCTTGCTGCGCTCTGCAAGTCCCGGAATCGAGACAACTATGGGGATCCGTCTCAAAAAAGTGTGCAGAAAATTTTCTGTCAGTTTCTCTGTCGTAGCAAAGATCAGGCGCACGCTGGCCCGATGATTCCCGCTGCTTTCCCCCATTCTGCGGAAAATCCCCTGATCCATAAAGGTAAAAAGTTTCTCCTGGCTCTCTTCATTCAGCCGGTGCACCTCATCCAGGAAAAGCACTCCCCCGTCCGCTTCTTCCAGCATTCCCGGCATATTTTTATCGGCTCCTGTAAAAGCACCTTTTACATAACCAAAAAGATTGGATGAAAGAAGTTCCGGATTATTAAAATACTGGGCACAGTTAAAGACCACAAAAGGGGCATCCTTTTCCAGAACGCCCTCGTCTACCAGATACTGGTAAGTAAGGCGGGCAAGAAAACTTTTTCCCGCCCCGGTCGGACCACAGAGCATAATAGGAAGGCCATTTCCCGGATAATAGGCCGAGGTCTTAATCTGGCGCAGCGCTTCCTTCATGCTCCCATCGTACCCTATCATTCCGGAAAATGCATTTTTCTCCTTTTTTTCCTTCCACAGTTCTTCCAGACTGCGGTAGCTGTTTCCCTGTACTGCAAAGAATGTGTCCTCAAACGCCTGCCTGTGCAGAAAAAGAACGGGACGGGTATTAATCTTGATTACCCGTCCCTCTTCCGCAGCCTGGTTCAGATAATGACTTACTGTATTCCGTTTCACCTGAAAACGCTCTGCCATAGAGATGGCAGCATACGCTTCAAAATCCAGCTCATCCGGGTTAAATTCCCGCGTTATCCTTTCCAGATAATTTAAAATGTCATCTGCCAGCATAGATTTTCAATTCCCGCCGCAGCCGTGCTTGTTCTCACCGCAGTGATGGCCGTGCTCATGGTGATGATTGCAGACCACGTTGGCATTATAATTCAGATTCCCTGCCAGAAAATCTTCCACCGCCCGGTCTGCCTCACCTGTCACCCCGGGATAAAGCTCAATGTTAAGTTCTGCCAGAGCCTGCCTTGCTCCTCCGCCGATTCCTCCGCAGATCAGCACCTGAACCCCGTTCTCCTGCAGCAGCCCTGCCAGAGCGCCGTGACCATTTCCACCTGCTGAAATCACATGGGAATCCGTCACCTTGCCGTCCTCTGCCTCGTACACCTTAAACTGCTCAGAATGTCCGAAATGCTGGAATACCTGTCCGTTTTCATACGTTACTGCTATCTTCATCTTCTCTTCCTCCTTCAATCCTGTGCTCTGCGGCAGTGAGGACATTCTCTCTTCTCTCTGCAGGAACCTCCCCGGCACTGTTTTCCACAGCACTGTTCTGAGAGGCTGCACAGCATATAATTGCCTCCGCCGATAAAAAGTCCTCTGCCGTTGACCAGCATATCCGCCATCTTTTTTCTGGCTTCTCCATAGATCGCCTGCACCGTTGTCCGGGCGATCCCCATCTGACGGGCACACTCTTCCTGCGTACAGTCCAGATAATCCATCAGCCTGAGAACTTCATATTCTTCCACTGACAGCTGGATCTGCCCGTTCTCTTTTCTCTCCCGCGGAAGAAAACCTTCCACCGACGGGTGGCCGCAGACGCGCCGTTTTTTCACCGGTCTTGCCATAAGCACTCCTCTTTTTTCTTTGATAAAAGAATCGTATCACAGTTTCTGTCATATGTCAATAATCACAGGCCACTCTTTCCTACCTGTTCAGAGGAAATAAAAGTTTCATGAGCACCCACTCGGCCTCCCGGCGTCCGTCCAGATTAAAATAGCGCCTCTGTCCGCTGCCGTCGTAAAGTTCAAATGTTTTCTCCCTGGCCAGAACCCGGTACTCCAGATGTTCCATCGCCTGCCACAGCGCCAGTTCCCACTCCGCTCTTCCCTGCAGTTCTCCTTCCGACATAGCAGAAAAAAGCCAGGAAAATTCCAGCGGCTGTCCGCCTTCCCCCAGAAAGCAGAGCCAGAGCCTCACTTTCCGGGAAAAATCCAGCGCCTGCAGACACCGCTCCTCCTGCTGTTCTCCTTCCACGCCTCCGTAGCAGTAGTAACTTCCCCCGCTTTCCTCCAGAAGAAGCTGCTGTTCCCGCAAAAAGGAAAGACTTTTCCAGCTTCCGGCGGACACGCCGCATTCCCAGTTCATCTCTCTTAAAAATGTGCCCAGCAAGGCGGCCTGCCCTTCATCAGAACAGCCCATCTGCATGCAGAATCCTTCCAGTACATCCGCCCCCTGCCCCGAACTGCTCTCCTGGGTAAAGCAAACCCGTTTTCCTTCCCTCTGCACCCGCAGACAGACTGTTTCCCCATCTGACGCAGTGCCATAGAGGGACAGCGGCCATATCTCATTGATCCCGGCGAGAAAAACGCCAAACTCTTTTCCCAGTTCCTCCGCCACAAACGCCGTCTCTCTGAAAAAGAGGTACACGCTCTTCCCCCCTTCCGGCACCTCCGCAGCCGGCGTACAGGAAAGCCATTCTCTTAAAACAGTCAAAAGCTCCAGGAGCATATGCCCCGGAGCCCGTCCCTCCTCTGTTTCCGCCGGATCAATCATGATTTCTCCGGCTTTCTGATACAGACCATACATAAGATTTCCCTCCCTTTTTCTTTTCAGGCTTTTCTTAAAATCAGGAAGCTTCCCCCAGAATCCCCATTGCCTCTGCAATCTCCAGATTTGTCTGCAGCACATGGACTGTCTCTTCCCCGAAAACGCCTAACAGCTTTCCTTCTGTATTATGCTCCACGATCTGCTCCACTTCCTCCCTGGAAAGCCCGGAAGCTTCCGCTATCCGGGGAATCTGAATCTCAGCTGCTTCGGGAGAAATATCCGGATCCAGACCGGAACCGGAGGCTGTCACAAGATCGGCAGGAATGTCCTCCCTGCTTATCTCCGGATTTTTCTCCAGAAATCTCTCAATATCCTGATCCACTCTCTCCTGCAATTCAGGATTAGAAGGTGCATAGTTGGCAGATCCGGAACCCAGACCGGAAAATTCTGTTCCATCATTATAGTACCGGCCGCCATCCTCTTCCCGATATACATTATAATGATATGCGGAAGGACGGCTCCAGAGGTAATAATCCTCCGTAAATTCCTGTCCCACATGCTCAGATCCTACTATTTTTCCCTCCGCCTCAATCAGGCTTCCTTCCGCCTGCTTCGGGAAAAGCAGGGAAGAAAGGCCGGTCAGCGCAAGGGGAAAGATAAAACCGCAGACCAGCAGCAGCACTACCGTAACAGCGATTACCTGTCTGGCGTGACGCCAGAAGCCTTTTCCTGATTCTTTCATAATCATTCTCCTCCTTATAATCCGATCAGCGCAAGCAGCGGATGGATCAGCAAATCAATCAGTTTAATCCCCACAAAGGGAGTAATGACACCGCCCAGGCCAAAGATCATCATATTTCTGGCCAGCATTTTTCCGGAAGACATGGGACGGTATTTTACTCCTTTCATAGCCAGCGGAATCAGGCTTGGGATGATAATGGCATTAAAAATCAGAGCCGAAAGGATCGCACTGTAGGGCGTTGCCAGATGCATGATATTCAGCACACCCAACTGCGGGACCGCTATCATAAACATGGCCGGGATGATCGCAAAATATTTTGCGATATCGTTGGCGATGGAGAAAGTTGTCAGGCTTCCCCTTGTAATCAGAAGCTGCTTTCCAATCTCTACCACTTCCAGGATCTTGGTGGGATCCGAGTCCAGATCTACCATGTTGGCCGCTTCTTTGGCAGCTGTAGTCCCGCTGTTCATAGCCAGTCCCACATTTGCCTGAGCAAGCGCCGGAGCATCGTTCGTGCCGTCTCCGGTCATGGCCACAATCTTTCCCTCTGCCTGCTCTTTTTTGATCACATCAATCTTATCCTCCGGCTTGCACTCTGCAATAAAGCCATCTACCCCGGCTTCCTTCGCAATCGTAGCCGCCGTCAGAGGATTATCACCCGTACACATGATCGTCTTGATCCCGATCGCCCGGAGACGTTCAAAACGCTCCGCCATTCCCGGCTTCACCGTATCTTTCAGATAGATGACTCCCAGAATCCTGCTGTTTTCACAGACTGTCAGGGGCGTTCCGCCCAGGCTGGAGATCTTTTCCACCTGTTCCTTGAGATCTGCAGGGATTTTTCCACCCAGACTCTTCACGTAAGCCTCAATCGCCTCAGATGCCCCTTTCCGGATCCTGGTTCCGTCAGGCAGATCCACACCGCTCATCCGGGACTGGGCTGTAAATTCAATAAATTCCCATCCCTCCCCTTCTTCGCAGTTCTCACCCATGCGCCGCGCCAGTTCCAGCGTGGATTTTCCCTCGGGAGTGCCGTCCCGCAGGCTGGTCAGCGCAGCACAGCGCACCAGGTCACTCCTTTTCGCTCCCCCTGCCGGAAAGAAATCCGCCGCCAGACGGTTTCCATAAGTGATCGTTCCTGTCTTATCAAGGATCATTGTGTCCACATCTCCGCAGGCTTCCACCACCTTCCCCGACATGGCAATGACATTAAACCGGGTTACCCTGTCCATGCCGGCAATCCCGATCGCGGAAAGGAGGCCTCCGATCGTGGTCGGGATCAGACAGACGGTCAGGGCGATCAGGGTGGAGGCCGGCAGTTCTACACCGATGTAGACGCCGATCGGATACAGCGTGACGATCACGATCAGAAAAATAATAGTCAGAGATACCAGAAGCGTATTCAGAGCGATCTCATTGGGCGTCTTCTTTCTGGATGCCCCTTCCACCAGAGCGATCATCTTATCCAGAAAGCTGTGCCCGGGATCGGATGTAATCCTGATTTTCAGCCAGTCGGAAACAATGGTCGTTCCCCCTGTTACAGAACAGAAATCTCCGCCGGATTCCCGGACTACGGGAGCGGACTCTCCGGTGATGGCGGACTCATCTACAGAAGCAATCCCCTCGATAACCTCACCGTCCCCCGGAATGATCTCCCCCGCCAGGACCATCACAATATCCCCTTTCTTCAGCTCACTGGAGAGAACTTCTTTCTCACTCCCGTCCGGGAGCAGCAGGCGGGCTTTCGTATCTTTCTGTGTCTTTTTCAGGGTGGCCGCCTGAGCCTTCCCTCTTCCTTCTGCCACCGACTCTGCAAAGTTGGCAAACAGAACCGTCACAAAAAGGATCGCACATACAATGCAGTTATATGCTCTTAAGTTTTCCCCTCCATTCCCGAACAGATCCGGAAAGACAGACAGGATCAGCGTAATAAAAAATCCGATCTCCACAACGAACATCACAGGATTTTTCAGCATATACCTGGGATCCAGTTTCCGGAAGGAGCCGGCTGCCGCCTGGCGGAAGATCTCCGGCGTGATCAGCTTTTTATTTTGTTTCTTGCTCATTTCAATTGTTCCTCCTTATTATGACCAAAGGGTGAGATGCTCTGCGATCGGTCCCAGAGACAAAGCCGGGAAGAAGGTCAGCGCCGCGAAAATGTATACTACAAACACCAGGATCACGGCAAAGGAAAATTTATCCGTGCGCAGCGTACCAGCCGAGTCATTTACAAACCTCTTCTTCATCAGAGAACCGGCAACAGCCAGCTGAATGATAATCGTAAGATACCGTCCGAAGAACATAACCAGACCGGTGGTAATGTTCCAGAACATGGTATTGTCCGCCAGCCCCTCGAATCCGGAACCGTTGTTGGCCGCCGAGGAAGCGAACTCATACAGAACCTGGGATAGTCCGTGAAATCCCGGATTGGTGATCCCCTCCACTCCTGCAGGCAGAGCCACGGCCAGAGCGGAAAAAGCCAGAATCAGAAGAGGATGGATGATAATGCACAGCGCCGCCAGCTTCATCTCCCGCCCTTCGATCTTCTTGCCCAAATATTCCGGCGTCCGCCCGATCATCAGGCCGCAGATGAAGACTGCCAGAATGGCATACATGATCATATTCATAAGTCCCACACCCTTGCCGCCGAATACCACGTTTAACATCATATGGAGCATGGGGACCATACCGCCCAGAGGCGTCAGGGTATCATGCATATTATTGACGGTTCCGGTGGTAAAGGAAGTAGTCGTAGTCGTAAACATCGCGGACTGCGCCACACCGAAGCGCACTTCCTTTCCCTCCATGCTTCCCATCGACTGATCCAGACCCACATCAGAAAGCGCCGGATTCCCCTGGCTTTCCGCCCAGAAACAAATTCCCAAGCCTACGAGAAAGAGGATTCCCATTGCCGCAAAAATGCTTCTTCCTTCCCGTCCGAAACAACGCACGGTAAAGCTCTTCTCCTTTTTCCGATCCCGCACCATCTTTCCAAAGGTAATCACACAGGCGCCCGGAAGGATCATCATAGAATAAAGCTCGATCAGATTGGTCAGTATCGTGGGATTCTCGATCGGAGTGGCTGAGTTGGCTCCCAGAAAACCACCTCCATTCGTTCCGATATGCTTGATAATCTCAAGCGCCGCTACCGGCCCGGAAGCAATGATCTGCCTGCCTCCTTCAATCGTATCCACCACGATATTTCCGGTCAGATTCTGGGGAACCCCCTGCCATACCAGAAGAAGGCCTCCCACCAGGGAGAAGGGGATCAGGATACGGGTCGTGATCCGGATCAGATCCGCGAAAAAATTTCCCACATTATCTTTTGTCTTTCCCGCAAGCCCGCGGATAAAAGCCACACAGGCCGCATACCCGCTCCCCGCCGAGACAAACATCATAAAGGTGATCACCAGCATCTGGGAGAGATAGGAAAGTCCGGTCTCTCCGGAATAATGCTGAAGATTTGTATTCGTCATAAAACTGATAATTGTATTAAAAGAAAGGGATTCCTCCATTGCTCCCACACCGTTGGGATTCAGGATGGGCAGGCTCTGGATCCGCAGGATCAGATAACCCGTCAGTATCATAATCCCGTTCGTAGCCAGAAGCGCTCCCGCATATCCCTTCCAGCTCATTCCTTTCCCGGGATCCACACCCCCGATCCGGTAGATCAGCCCATCGATGCGGTCAAAAAGCGGATCGGCAAAGGTATGTTTCCCGGCTGCGATGTGGTACAGATACGTTCCCACCGGAATGACAATAATCAAAAAAAGAAGAATTGTCAGTATAAGCTGCAGCATAATTGTCTCCTCCTAAATATTTTCCTGTTAAAATTTCTCCGGGTGAATCAGCGCATACAGCAGATACCCACCCAGAAGCAATGAGATGATACCCAAAACTGCCATGTCTTCTTCCTCCTTCACTCTTTTTCATCCACCTGTCTGCCACACCAGTGGATCAGCAGGGCAATCAGTCCGATACAGATTCCTAACATGCCAAGCATCAGCAGATCCATCATTTTTTCTCCCTCCTTTGCCCTCTTGCTTATTACGGTGCCTATTGTAGCAGAGTTTTCATGAAAACGGTCTTAGCGTTTCCATCACCGGATTAAAATTACATAAAAAAGAAGACTGCTCTGAAAGAATCCTTCCAAAACAGTCTCTTTTTCTCTCATTTTAACCATTACTGCCGGATCATCCGGTAACCAACACCGATATGGGTCTGAATATACTGGGGCGAATCGCCGCCCTTTTGAACCTTCTTCCGCAGAGTTGCCATAAAAACCCGAAGAGAAGGCACATCTGAGGCCTGGGCGCTTCCCCACACTTCTTTTAAAATATAATTGTGGGTCAAAACCTTTCCTGTATTTTTTGCCAGCAGACAGAGAAGCTTATACTCGATGGGCGTCAGGTGGATCTCCTCGCCCTTTACATACACACAGCCGGCCATATAGTCAATCTTCAGCCCGCCGTTCTCGTAGACACTGGCCTCTTCTCCAGCCTTGTCATTCTCCATACAGCTTCTGCGCAAAGCAACCCGGATCCGCGCCAGAAACTCTTCAATGCTGAAGGGTTTTGTCAGATAATCATCCGCTCCCGCATCCAGCGCATCCACCTTATCCTGATCCTCCGTCCGGGCGCTGACCACGATGATCGGCACATGACTCCAGCTGCGGATCTTTTTTATAATATCCACACCGTCCATATCCGGCAGCCCCAGATCCAGAATCACCACGTCCGGCCCGTAGGAAATCCCTTCCATAAGCGCTTCCGCCCCGTTTCGGGCAACGTGATACTGATATTCCTGCGTATCCAGTGTGGTTCGGATCAGGCTCCCGATCGCCGGATCATCTTCCACCACCAAAATCTTTGCTTTATACATCTTGAACCTCAACCTCCTTCAGGGGTAATGTAAACGTAAATACGGAACCGTGCGGCCGGTTATCCTCCACGGAAATCTGTCCCCCGTGAGCCATCACGATGGATCTGCACAGATTCAGCCCCAGTCCAAGCCCTCTTCTGTTATCTGATTTCCCTTTGCTGGCCGTATAAAACATATCAAAAAGATGGGCTTTCCCCTCATCCGGAATTCCCGGACCGTCATCAGAAATACGGATCACCGCCATCTGTTCTTTTTTCTCCGCCCGAAGCACAATGTGGGAACCGGGCGGCGTATATTTTACCGCATTGTTCACAATATTAATAATCACCTGGACGATCAGCCGGACATCCATCTCGGCCATCAGAAGATCATCCGGCAGTTCCACAGAGATCTCATGCTCCTTTGCCTGGCGGTCCAGATGCTGGAGTGCCTCCTCAAAGACATCTTCCACCAGCTCTGTGTTCCTCTGCAGATGCATGGTTCCATTTTCAATCCTCGTAATCGAAAGCAGATTTTCTGTCAGATTGACCAGCCACATGGAATCATCATAAATGGAGCGGTACAGTTCCTGCTTTTTCTCCTCCCCCAGAGAAATGTCCTTCTCCATGAGCACGCCGGCATTGCCGCTGATGCTGGTAAGAGGCGTCCGCAGATCGTGGGAGATCGCCCGCAGAAGGTTGGCCCGCAGGCGCTCCTGTCTGGCCTCCATCTCCACATTCACCTTTTCCTCCGCCATCCGCTTCCGCTCCAGGATCAGACCACATTCGTTGACAATGGCGATCATAAGATTCTTTTCAAAAACTTCCGGTTCCGGGTAATAGCGGGAAGGAATCCCCACCACTCCCATAACTCCCTGCATCCCCCGCACCGCCAGATAAAGATTCTGTGCGTTGGAAAGTGTATTTGTCGTAGCTCCGGCCCGCTTTTTGTTCTTTACCACCCAGTCCGCCACGCCCCTCTCCTCCGCGGTAACAGAGGCCAGCAGGCGCCCGGCCTGCTCTTCCGGCACAGCCTCAAACGCCAGCTCTTCGTCCCCTTTATTCAGGGCATACAGGATCGGCCGGTCCAGAAGCGCACTCAGCTGCTCTGCTGCCAGAGCGATGATCTCTTCCTCCGTCTTGCCCTGCTGCAGCTTCTGGCTGCTGTTCATCAAAAGCTCTGTATAATACGCTTTCTGAGACGCCTGCTGCGCCTGCTTCTTCACCCGGATCGCCAGAGTACTGGAAATCAGGCTGGCAGTCAGCATAATAAGGAAGGTAATCGGGTAATCCGGATCTATCGCTTCCAGCGTAAATCGGGGTACCGTGAAGAAATAGTTAAAGACAACTACACTCAGAAAGGAACCGAATATGCCGTACAGATGCCCGTGCGTCCAGATCGCAGTGATCAGAACCCCCAGAATATACACGGTAATAATATTGGCATCCCGCAGTCCTGCCACAAAAAATCCGTAGGCCACCAGCGTTGAGAGCGCCACAACCGCGAGCATCTTGACCAGATCCTGCCACAGGAACACCGGGCCTTCGCTCTTCGGGAAAAAAATCCGCCGGCGGTAAGGGGAATCCTCCGTATCCGGTATGATATAAAGGCTGTCTCTTATACACATCTCCGAGCCCACGAGACCGTACTAGATCTC
>URYM01000009.1 GCA_900552095.1 uncultured Blautia sp.
GGAGATGTGTATAAGAGACAGATCCATTCCTGATGGGAGGCGCCATGGCATTTGTGATCAATATCCTCATGCGCTTTCTGGAACGCCACCTGTTTGAAAACAGGTGGGTAAAAGACAGCAGGATCATACGGAAATTAAAAAGGCCTATCAGCCTTCTGCTTTCCATGGTGACGATTCTGCTGCTGTTTGCGGGAGTATTTTTGATGGTGATCCCGGAACTTGTAGATGCCATCGTACAGATGAGCTCTCATCTGCAGGGAACGTTCCAGAATATTTACAGATGGCTGGAAGATTTCTTTGCGCAGAAGGACTGGAGCGAGGCGCTTCTGACTCCGCTGGAAGCAGCCAGTCAGATGGACTGGTCTGCGTTGACCGAGAAGGTGCTCGCTTTTCTCTCCGGAGGGATCGGAAGTCTTCTTGGTTCTACTTTTTCCATGGCGACTGTGGTGATCGGGAAACTGTTTAACTGGATGATCGCAATTGTATTTGCCTGCTATCTGCTCACCGGGAAGGAGAGGATCGCAGCTCAGGGAAAGAGCGTGCTGAAGGCTTATCTGCCGGAGAAATGGAACGAGCGGGTTTTATTTGTTCTCCGTCTGACCAGTAAAACTTTCGCCAGCTTTATCACGGGGCAGTGTCTGGAAGCCATGATCCTGGGATGTATGTTCCTCGTAACCATGAGTATTGGCGGATTCCCCTACGCGCTGGTGATCAGTGTGCTGATCGGATTTACGGCAATCATCCCCTATGTGGGAGCGTTTATGGGATGGTTTGTGGGCGTTCTGATGATTCTGACCATAAGTCCGATCAAAGCCCTTCTCTTTATTATTCTTTTCTTTGTCCTGCAGCAGATTGAGGAAAATCTGGTTTACCCGAGAGTGGTGGGCAAGTCGGTGGGACTTCCGGCAATCTGGGTGCTGATGGCAATCACTCTGGGCGGAAGTCTGATGGGAGTTATGGGAATGCTGGTATTCATTCCGCTGGTATCGGTAGGTTACTCTCTTCTGAAAATGGATGTGCGAAAACGGCTGGAGAAAAAGGAGGAGTAAGAGATGGAGAAGCAGGCAGTAAAAAAAGTGTCGGATTCCCTCACGGAACAGGTACATCTGATCATGCCTCCCCATTTGAACGGCGGAGGCCGGGTATTTGGAGGGATGCTGCTGCAGTGGATCGACGAGGTGGCCGGGGTGGTGGCAAAGCGGCATTCCGGGTGTCAGAATGTAACAACAGCAGCCATTGATAATCTGCAGTTCAAGGCCGGCATTTATGCCGGCGATCTGGTGGTGCTGATTGGCAAGGTGACTTACACCGGAAGAACATCCATGGAAGTCCGTGTGGATACGTATGCGGAAAACAGCCAGGGGATGCGAAGACCGGTCAACAGGGCGTATTTTGTCATGGTGGGAATGAATGAGGAAGATAAGCCGACTCCGGTTCCCGCGCTGCTGGTAGAGACGGAGAGCGAGCGGGCCGAGTGGGAAGGGGCGCTTAAGAGAAAAGAATACCGTCTGCTACGGCGCAGGGACGGATTTTGACGGAAAAGGTTGCATTTGACGGGGACATCAGGTATACTTATAGACGTAAATCTGAAAAATAAAGGATGGTAGAATAGAAATGGCATTATTAAAAACCTGGAGAGACATGGCCTACGATCAGCAGGCAGACAAAGGACAGCTTCAGAGATTCTGGACAAATTATTTCAATATTGAGAAAGCGATCTACGAGCAGCTTCTGGCGAATCCGGACGAGGTTGTGACCGGCACGGTAAAAGAACTGGCTGACAAGTATAAAGTAGACGTGATGACCATGACAGGGTTCCTGGATGGTATTAATGACAGCCTGAAGGAAAAGAATCCCATTGAGGAGATGGAGGAAGATACTCCCGTTAATCTGGGATTTGACAAAGAACTGCTGTATAAAAATATGGTGGATGCAAAAGCGGACTGGCTGTACGAGCTGCCGGCCTGGGATGAGATCTTTACTCCGGAGCGGAAGAAAGAGCTTTATCTAGAGCAGAAGAAATCCGGCACGATTGTGAAAGGACCCAAGGTGGGCAGAAATGATCCCTGCCCCTGCGGAAGCGGAAAGAAATATAAACACTGCTGCGGAAGATAGGCGCAGATAGGATACGGGGGAAAGCATGTACTGGATTCTGTGGATTCTGGGAGGGGCTGCACTCCTTTATTATGCAGCCTGTGTCAGATATGCGGGAAGAAAGGCTTCGTATCTTTGGATCTGGCTGGCAGCGGGAATCGTTCTGACCCTGTCCGGCGGCGGACTGTATCTGCTGGATTGCCGGGGAATTGTTTTGCCGGTCTGGTTTATGGCGGCGGCAGCGGGAAGCGCTGCCGCCGTTCTTTTGCTTTTCGGGATCCTTCTTGTATGGATCGGAAAAGGGATGCGGAAACAGCCCTGTCCCGATCTGGATGTGCTGGTAGTGCTGGGAGCAAGGGTCAAAGGGACAAGACCCAGCCGGGCGCTGGAACAGCGGCTTGAGAGGGCAGAGGGATATCTGAGGCGCCATCCGGAAACGCGGGCCATTCTCTCCGGAGGACAGGGAGAAGATGAAGAGATCAGCGAGGCGGAAGCGATGTACCGTTATCTTGCGGAAGCGGGAATTGATTCCGGGCGTCTGATCCGGGAAGATCAGTCGGTCACTACAGTGGAGAATCTGCGTTTTTCCGGGCACTGGCTTTCCGGGAGAGAGAAGATAGGGATTGTGACCAGTGATTTCCATATTACCAGGAGTCTGGGGATTGCCAGAAAGCTGGGGTACAGGAGGGTGTATGGGATCCCTGCCTCTTCCGGAGCTGTACTTCAGTTCCATTATCTGGTGAGGGAGAGTTTTGCACTCTTAAAAGATAAGCTGGCGGGAAATCTTTAAAGATTTCTTACAAAGAGAGGAAAAGTCTTGACTTGTATCAGGGCTTTTTTTATGATAATAGTGTATTAAGAATAATAGTACACTTGATACGGATAGAAGAAAGGGGAGAACTTATGATCGCTATCGATTATCAGGATCGAAGACCGCTGTATGAGCAGATTGCCCAGAGATTTCAGGAGCTGATCTTAAGAGGTATCCTGGAACCGGGCGCACAGATGCCTTCTGTCCGGAAGCTGGCGGTGGAACTGTCGATCAACCCCAATACGATCCAGCGGGCCTTTGCACTTCTGGAGCAGCAGGGTTACATTTACGCTGTGAAGGGAAAAGGAAATTTTGTGGCGGGAAAAGGCAATTATCTGGGACAGAAGCAGAGAGAACTTTTGTCCCGGATGGAGAGTCTTCTGGAAGAGGGAGACCGGTTGGGCATGAAGAGGGAAGACTGGGAAAAAAAGCTTTCTTCCTTTTATGAAAGAAAGGAGACAGGAGCATGATAGAGGCAGTACACATAGAAAAGCATTTTGAAAAAATATGTGCGATTTCTGATATGAGTGCCCGGATCCAGGAAGGGGCTGTGTTTGGTCTGGTGGGGAGCAACGGCGCAGGAAAAAGTACCTTTCTCAGGCTGATCTGCGGTGTATTAAAACCTGATCAGGGACAGATTCTGGTGGATGAGGAGCCGGTATGGGAACAGGAGAGTGCAAAGCGGAAACTATTTTTTATTTCGGATGATCAGTATTTTTTCCCAAATGCGGATGCGGAAGAGATGATGGATTATTACAGTCTGGTCTGTCCTGCTTTTGACAAGAAAAAATGCAGGAAATGGATGGAACATTTTTTGATAGACAGAAAGCGGAAGATCAATACGTTCTCCAAAGGAATGAAAAAGCAGCTGTGCATGCTGATGGGAATCTGCGCCAACACCAAGTATCTGCTCTGCGATGAGACCTTTGACGGGCTGGACCCTGTGATGCGGCAGGCAGTGAAAAGTCTGCTGGTGGAGGAGATGATGAATCGGAATTTTACGCCGGTCATTGCTTCCCACAACTTAAGAGAACTGGAAGATATCTGTGACCATGTGGGGCTTCTGCACAGGGGAGGGATGCTGGTATCCAGAGATCTGGAGGACATGAAGCTGAATATTCACAAGGTACAGTGTGTGATTCAGAGGCCGGAGAAAGAGGAAGCTCTCCTGGCAGATCTGAACGTTATGAAAAGAGAAAAGCGGGGATCGCTCCTGGTGCTGACGGTGAAAGGAAACAGGGAGGAGATCCTGCGCAGGGTGGCGGAGGCGGAGCCTCTGTTTCATGAAATCCTGCCGCTGACCCTGGAAGAAATATTTATCAGTGAAACGGAGGTGGCAGGTTATGACATCAAAAATCTCCTTTTTTAAAATGGTAAAGCAGGACTGCAGGAGGCGTATGTGGATTGCTGTAGTTTTGGGCCTGCTCTTTGCTGCGGTTCTTCCCATTGCGGCTTTGATGAATCTGCAGCGGTATGAAGCGCAGGCGGGAATTGTCTATGAAACGGAACAGGAGACGGGGACAGAGCCGGGATTCCGGGAGGAGGAGAAGCAGGTTCAGGATCTTCAGGAAGACTGTGCGGCGCAGATTCTGGGAATTGCGGATGAGAGTAAATTTCTGATTTCCCTTCTGGGAGCTGTGATGGCGGGAATCAGCGGATTTTCTTATCTTCATTCCCGGAAGAAGCAGGATCTTTTTCACAGTATTCCAGTGAGACGGGAGACCCTCTTTCTGGTACAGCAGGCAAGCGGATTTCTTCTGTGGCTGGCGCCATTTCTGGGAGCCTGGATTCTGACTCTTCTGGCAGCCGCTGTAAAAGGAATTCTCACAGGGGCAGTGTGGGCAGCTGCTTTCCAGGGCCTGGGACTGGCGGTTCTTGTGTTTCTCCTGCCCTATGAGACGGTAATTCTGGCAATGCTTCTGACGGGGAAACTCCTGACGGCAGTTCTGGGAATGGGGGTATTCTTTCTTTACGGTCCTTTTCTTACTGTACTGGCGGAGAGTTATCTGCTCTTCTTTCAGACTTATACGCCGGAGGGCTCCGTCTGGTGGAATGAACTGTCCTGGATTACCCCCCTGGCGCCAGTGTTCTGGGTTCTGGAGGACGGAAGGAGCTTCTGGAGGCTCTCTCTTTTTGCAGTAGCTGCACTGTTTCTTTTCTTTTTTGGCATGATGCTTTATCGGATCCGTCCCACGGAGCGGGCAGAGCAGTCCATGGCTTTTGTAAAAAGCCAGACAGGGATCCGCTGGGCGCTGGTAATCCCCTTAAGTCTGGGAGCAGGACAGCTGGCCTGTGGGCTGGCCTACCGGCATGAGGCTGCCTGGCTGTGTTTTGGTATTCTGGCGGGAGTAGTAATCCTCTCAGGTGTGGTGGAAGTAATCTACAGCTTTGATTTCAGGAAGGCTTTTTCCCACTGGAAACAGATGGTTCTGATGGCTGCGGCCTCTCTGGCGGTGGGCAGTATTTTTGTTTTTGATCTGACAGGGTATGATACCTGGCTTCCGGAGGAGTCAGAAGTGGAGTCCATGGCGGTAGAAGCGTCCTCCTGGCAGCAGGTCTGTGAGGAGTACTACTTTGAAGAGGGAACGAATGGGGAAGTCCGCCTGGATGCACGGGAGCAGATGGAGATCCGTAATTTTGGTCCGGTCTATGAGATGGCAAGAGAAGGAGCCAGCCAGAAGGATCAGACGGGAGACTGTACTCAGATTACGGTGTGGTTTCACATGAAGAGCGGAAAGACTATTGGAAGGCAGTATCTGCTTCCGGTACAGATGGTGGATGAGGGAATGGAGAAACTGATGGAGGATCCGGATTATCTGAGGGCGGAATATCCGATTTTGACAGAAGACATTTCCTGTTATCAGAGTGTTTCCTTCTACGGCAATAACGGAGAAATGCTGTTTGGAGGGACGGGAAAAGTAAGAATAGCAAAGTTTGCGGAAGCGTATCGGGCCGATCTGCAGGAGCAGGAGACAGAAAGCTGGAAGCAGGCAGAACAGCTGGGAATCTTAAAATTTGAGAGCAGCGCAGGGCCAGGCAGCATTTTTGCCCGGGATTATCCGGTGGATACCACATTTGTCCGTACGCTGGAATGCCTGGAGGAAATGGGCGTAACCGTGAAAAGGATTCAGGATATGGATGTGGCGGCAATACGGGCAGAATACTGCAAAGAAGACGGGGTATGGGAGGAGCAGATGATAGAGGATCCTCAGCAGATCGCCCTTCTTCTGCCGCAGCTGACCACAGGGAAAAACGGATGGGGGGAGAGGCTTGGAAAAGAGTCCGACTGTTCTTTTGAACTTCTGACAAAAGAGAGGGAGAGCCTGGGATATGCGTATTTGAAAGAATCCTTGACAAAGCCTTCTCTTTGAGCTAGTATAAAAATCAGAGAAAGCGTTGAAGAGAAGAGTACGAAGGGGAGTCCCTGCAGAGAGAGCTGTCATGTGGTGGAAGCAGCTTGGGGCAAAGCTTCGGAAGACCACCTCGGAGCGGCTGTAAACCAGCCCGGCAGGACACCGTTATCGTCACAAAGAGAGGCCCTTCCAGGAGAAGCGGCAATAAGGGTGGAACCGCGAGCGACAGAGAGATTGCCCGTCCCTTACAGTGGAAGCTGTAAGGGACGGGCTTTTACAGTTTCAAAAACAGTTTGAGAGGAGAAGAAAGATGAAGATTACATTAAAAGATGGCTCTGTAAAAGAGTATGATCACGCCATGTCTGTCTATGACATTGCCCTTGATCTGAGCGAAGGACTGGCCAGAGCGGCCTGTGCGGGAGAGGTAAACGGGGAAGCTGTGGATCTGCGCACAGTAGTGGAAGAAGACGCTCAGGTAAATATTCTGACATTTAGTGATGAAGGCGGACGTGCAGCTTTCCATCACACCACTTCTCATATTATGGCTCAGGCGATCAAGCGCCTCTATCCTGAGGTGAAACTGGCAATCGGACCGTCTATTGCGGACGGCTTCTATTACGATGTGGACAGTGAGACTCCGCTTACAAATGAAGATCTGGAGAAGATTGAGGCGGAGATGAAAAAGATCGTCAAGGAAGGCCTGCGGCTGGAACGTTTTGAGAAACCCAGGGCAGAGGCGATTGCTTTTATGGAAGAAAGACAGGAGCCATACAAAGTGGAGCTGATCCAGGATCTGCCGGAAGACGCGGTGATCAGTTTCTATCAGCAGGGAGAGTTTGTAGATCTGTGTGCAGGCCCTCATCTGATGAATACGAAACCGGTAAAGGCATTTAAGCTGACCAGCCTGGCGGGCGCTTACTGGAGAGGCAGCGAGAAGAATAAAATGCTGACCCGTATCTACGGTGTATCATTCACGAAGAAGGCAGATCTGGAAGAGTATCTTACCCGGATGGAAGAAGCAAAGAAGCGGGATCACAGAAAACTGGGAAAAGAGCTGGGACTCTTTATGATGAGCGAAGAGGGACCGGGATTCCCCTTCTTCCTGCCGAAGGGAATGGTGCTGAAAAATACACTTCTGGATTACTGGCATGAGATCCACAATAAGGCCGGATATGTGGAGATTTCGACTCCTGTTATGCTGAACCGTCATCTGTGGGAGACTTCCGGCCACTGGGATCACTATAAGAATAACATGTATACCACGGTGATCGATGAGCAGGATTTTGCGATCAAACCCATGAACTGCCCCGGCGGTATCCTGGTTTATCAGTCGGAGCCCCGTTCTTACCGGGATCTGCCCCTTCGCATGGGTGAACTGGGACTGGTTCACCGCCATGAGAAATCCGGCCAGCTGCACGGCCTGATGCGTGTGCGCTGCTTTACCCAGGACGATGCACATATTTTCATGATGCCGAATCAGATCCGGGAAGAGATCAAAAACGTGGCAAAGCTGATCGATGAGGTGTACCGTCTGTTTGGATTTAAATATCACGTGGAACTGTCCACCCGTCCCGAGGATTCCATGGGAAGTGATGAAGACTGGGAGATGGCTACCGATGCCTTAAGAGGCGCGCTGGACGATCTGGGTCTTGACTATGTGGTAAATGAGGGGGATGGAGCGTTCTACGGTCCCAAGATTGACTTCCACCTGGAGGATTCTATCGGGAGAACCTGGCAGTGCGGAACCATCCAGCTGGATTTCCAGCTGCCGCTGCGTTTCAACTGTGAATATATCGGAGATGACGGAGAGAAGCACCGCCCGATCATGATCCACCGGGTGGCATTTGGATCGATCGAACGTTTCATCGGTATCCTGATCGAACATTTTGCGGGAGCCTTCCCCACCTGGCTGTCACCGGTTCAGGTGAAGGTTCTGCCGATCTCAGAGAAATTCCTGGATTATGGACAGAAAGTACTGGATGAGCTGAAAGCAGCCGGAATCCGGGCGGAGATCGATACGAAGGCCGAAAAGATCGGATATAAGATTCGGGAAGCCCGTCTGCAGAAAATTCCTTATATGCTGGTTGTGGGAGCAAAAGAGGAGGAAGAGGGAAAAGTGTCTGTGAGAAGCCGTTTCCTGGGAGACGAGGGAAGCAGAGATCTGCAGAGTTTTATCGCGGACATCAGGACTGAGATTGCAGACAGAGTGATCCGTGAAGTAGAAGTGGAAAATTAAAAAATAAGAATAAAAAAGCCGGCATTGCGCATACTACGGAAAAATGAAAAAGGAGGACTGTGCAATGCCGGTTTTAAGTTGTTCAGCAAAGACATGTGTATACAATAAAGAGGAGCTGTGCTGCAAGGGTGATATTATGGTGGAGGGCTCAGGAGCCCGCACTGCAGATCAGACCTGCTGCGCCAGCTTCAAGGAGAGAAGCGGAGATTCTATGAGCAATTTAGCAGGATCTGCCAAAGCACAGATCAAGGTGGATTGTCAGGCCTGCGACTGTACCTTTAATAAGGACAGGTGCTGTGACGCCCATGAGATTCACATCAGCGGCAGCCATGCCTGTCACTGTTCTGAGACAGAGTGTGGAAGTTTCCGCTGCAAAGACCGCTGAGAATAGTTTGGCGGTCAGGTCAGGCAAGTTAAAGTGGAGGCGGATTTCATTTTTGAAATCTGCCTCCACTCTTTTAGCGCTCCATCATGCTGATGGATTCAATTCCCACGCTTCCGCCGCGGACAACCTCAATATTTTTAAACTCTTCTTTCATCAGTTTGACCACAGCGTCATTTTTGGTGGCTGTCTGTACGAATTCCAGCAGCAGGCTGTCCCGGCCATAGTCGATCACCTTGGCTTTGAAAGCCTCGGCAATCTGGAACAGCTCGGTCTTGTTGGCCGGAGTACAGTCCCGCACCTTAATATAGAGAATTTCTTTCATCCGAACAAAAATGTCGGTAAAATCAATCACTTTGATCACTTCCACCATACGGTTCAGCTGTTTTTTGATCTGCTCAAAAGTTTCATCATCGCTGACTGTGGCAATAGTCATGCGGGAGACTGTGGGATCTTCCGTGGTACCTACGGTCAGGCTGTCCAGGTTGTAGCATTTTCCGGAAAAAAGTCCGGAAATTTTGGAGAGCACACCTACCTGATTTTCCACATAGAGGGAGATCCAGCGTTTTTTCATTCCTCTTTCCATATCTTTCTTCCTCCTAACAGTCCATGATCATATCGCCCAGAGTGCCGCCGGGACGGATCATGGGATAGACCATTTCTTCCGGATCAATGATAAATTCGATCAGAGTGGGGAGGCAGGTATTCTTTTTTGCTGCCTCGAAAGCAGCCGCGATCTCCTCCTTCCGGGTGACGCGGATTCCCAGGGCTCCGTAACTCTCCGCCAGCTTTACGAAATCAGGCGTGTAGGCAGGATATTCAGATCCGTCTGTGCGGCGGGAGAGAGCGCCGGCTTTCAGGTTGGTCATACCGTAGCGTTTGCCGTAGAACAGTTTCTGCCACTGGCGCACCATTCCCAGGTATTCATTGTTGAAGACACAGACGATGATTGGAAGTTCTTCCAGAACTGCGGTGGCGAATTCCTGAATGTTCATCTGCATGCCGCCGTCGCCGGAGATGGCGATAACCGGCTTTTCGGGATTCCCCAGTTTGGCTCCGATGGCTCCGGGGAAACCGTAGCCCATAGTGCCCAGGCCGCCGGACATAATCAGCTGTTTTCCTTTTGTAATCTGGGCATATTGAGATACCAGCATCTGGTGCTGTCCCACATCTGTGACCAGGATGGCTTCCTCAAACTGACGATTGATTTCATCGATAATATCGAGAGGGCTCATATGTCCCCGGGAACGCATGGTGAGAGGATGCTCCTCCTTCCAACGGCGGATCTGAAGAAGCCAGTCTTCGGTATTGCAGAGTTCAGCGTAATCGGCCATTCGGGTGACTGCTTCCAGGGCATCGGCCACGATGGGAACGTCCACGTGAATGTTCCGTGATATGGAAGCGGTATCAATATCAATATGGACGATCTGGGCGTGAGGAGCAAAAGCGTGAAGTTTTCCGGTGATCCGGTCGTTGAAGCGCGTCCCGATCGAGAAAAGAAGATCACAGTTGTTGACGGCCATATTTGCGGCGTAGGAGCCGTGCATGCCCAGGTTCCCCACAAAGAGGGGATGATTGGTGGGGATAGCGCCCCGCCCCATGACTGTGGTGACAACAGGAACCCGGGTTTTCTCTGCTACTTTTTGAAAAATCTCATTTGCCCGGGCAATGTTGACGCCGCCGCCTGCCAGAAACAGGGGATTTTTGGCTTTGTGCAGCATTTTCAGAGCCCGCTTCAGCTGTCCCATATGGACGGCAGTATTGGGTTTATATCCCCTTATATTGACGGTATCCGGATACTCCGGGCTTCCAAGCTCAGCCATCACATCTTTGGGGAGATCGATGAGAACAGGGCCGGGCCTTCCGGTTCTGGCAATATAGAAAGCCTCTTTTATAATGCGGCCCAGATCCTGCCGGTTCTGGACGGTTACGCCGTATTTTGTGATACTTCTGGTAATGCCCACAATATCTACTTCCTGAAAAGCATCATTGCCGATCAGATGGCGGGCTACCTGACCGGTGAAGCAGACGAGAGGGACGCTGTCATAGTTGGCGGTGGCCAGGCCGGTGACCAGGTTAGTGGCGCCGGGGCCGCTGGTGACCAGACAGACACCGACTTTTCCGGTGGTCCGGGCATAAGCATCTGCTTCATGGACAAGAGCCTGTTCATGCCGGGGCAGGACGACGGCAATGTCTTTTTGTTTATACAGTTCATCGCTGATGTCGATGGTGCAGGCCCCGGGGTAGCCGAAGAGAATTTCCACACCCTCTTCCTTCAGGGCTTTTACGAGAAGTTTATTTCCTGATATTTGTTTCATAAGCGATCCCTCCTTGAATCTTATTACTATAATAAAAGGAAAGATGGAATACGTCAACACTTTATTGTGGTACAGAAAGAAAAGAGTGTTTTGAGAGAAAGACAAAAAGAATTGCTTGACAGAATAAAAAGAGTATGATAAAGTATATGAGTATGAAAAAGAAAGAAGAGTATCCGCTCTCACCTCAGCGCAAATGGGCGACTGGTGGTTAATACGATTTTTCGCAGTTTGTTCTGCGGTATTTTGTAATGTGGATAGTCTGACTGTCTGCATTTTTTTTGGTCAGATTCCGACAGGAATGCGAAAAAGGCAGCAGGAGATGAGTTTTGGATATGATGGAGGTGTACTACTATTAGCGATTTAATGATCAACGAACAAATCAGAGACCGTGAGATACGGTTGATTGGCGAGAACGGGGAACAGTTAGGAATTATTTCCGCAAGAGACGCGCTGAAGCAGGCCCAGGATGCAGGGCTGGATCTGGTGAAGATCGCTCCCACAGCGAAGCCGCCGGTGTGCAAGATCATCGACTACAGCAAGTATAAGTATGAGCTGGCCCGCAAAGAGAAGGAAGCGAAGAAGAAACAGAAGATTATTGAAGTAAAGGAAATTCGCCTTTCTCCCAATATTGATACCAATGATCTGAACACGAAAGTGGGCGCTGCCAGAAAGTTCATATCCAAAGGAAATAAAGTTAAGGTTACGCTGCGGTTCAGAGGACGCGAGATGGCGCATATGCAGAACAGCAAATATATTCTGGATAATTTCGCGGAGAGTCTGTCTGATATCGCAAATGTAGAGAAGGCACCGAAGGTGGAAGGCCGGACCATGACGATGTTTTTAACAAAACGTTAAAAATAGATTCATATATTAAGGAGGAAATACTAAAATGCCGAAAATTAAAACAAGCAGAGCAGCTGCAAAGCGTTTCAAAAAGACAGGTACTGGTAAATTACTGAGAAATAAAGCTTACAAAAGCCATATTCTGACTAAAAAATCTCAGAAAAGAAAGAGAAATCTGAGAAAATCCACAGTTACCGATGCAACCAACGTAAAGAACATGAAGAAGATTTTACCGTATTTATAATCGGTTGAAGGAGGAATAGAACAATGGCAAGAATTAAAGGCGGATTAAACGCTAAAAAGAAACATAACAGAGTTCTGAAACTGGCAAAAGGTTACAGAGGAGCACGTTCCAAACAGTACAGAATTGCAAAACAGTCCGTAATGCGCGCACTGACCTCTTCCTACGCTGGAAGAAAGCAGAAGAAACGTCAGTTCCGTCAGCTGTGGATCGCACGTATCAACGCAGCTGCAAGAATCAACGGTCTGTCTTACAGCAGATTTATGTATGGCCTGAAGTCTGCAGGTGTTGATCTGAACAGAAAAGTTCTGGCTGATATGGCAATCAACGATGCAGAGGGATTTGCAACTCTGGCAGAGCTGGCAAAAAGCAAATTAGCGTAAGCGATTGATAAATGAGGGATGAAAGGGAGCAGTCAGGATGGCTGCTCCCTTTCGCATAACCGGAAAAGTTTCGCATAGGATGAAAAGAAGACTTCGGGGTGATCGGGGATGAAATGGAAGCAGAATCTTTTGAATTGCTGTGCGGGGATTTTTATTCTGGCAGCGGCGGCAGTCTGTGCCGGATGGCAGAACAGCAGGACAACGGCAGAGCCGGGAGCTGAAACAGGTGGTTCCTGCCTGGAAGAAAAGGAAAGAAGTCCGGCAGGGCGGCTTGCGCTGACCTTTGATGACGGGCCAAACAGCCTCTATACGGAACAACTTCTGGAAGGACTGAAAGAGAGAGGCGTTCGATGCAGTTTTTTTCTGCTGGGACAGAGGGTGGAAGAGAACAGGGAACTGGTGCGCCGGATGTATGAGGAGGGGCATCTTCTGGGAAATCATTCCTATAATCATCTGGTATTGAACAGGCTTACTGACGCGGAGGCCTGCAGACAGGTGGAAAAGACATCCCGGATTCTGGAGGAGATCACAGGGGAACCGACGACGTATCTGCGTCCGCCTTACGGAGAGTGGAAGGAGGAGCTGGATAAAAGAGTTTCTATGATCCCGGTGCTTTGGACGATAGATTCTCTTGACTGGTCGTTAAAGAACACGGAGGCTGTGGTAAAGCGGGTGACTTCGTCTGTGAAGGACGGCGATATTATTCTGATGCATGATGACTATGCCACTTCTGTAGAGGCAGCTCTGAAGATTGTGGATCAGCTTCAGGAAGAAGGGTATGAGTTTGTCACAGTAGATGAGCTGATTCTGGAATGAATCCGGAAGCATTGTTTTTCCAGGAGGTTCATGATAGAATGGGGACAGAAGAGAAAAGAGGAAAATGTATGGATTTATTTGATTATATGAAAGAAAAAACGATGGAAAATGAATCCCCGCTGGCCTCCCGGATGCGTCCGGCCACGCTGGAGGAAGTGGTGGGACAGGAGCATATCGTGGGAAAGGGCAAACTGCTCTATCGGGCAATCAAAGCGGACAAATTAAGCTCGATTATTTTTTACGGTCCGCCGGGTACGGGGAAAACCACGCTGGCCCGGGTGATTGCCAATACTACCAGTGCCCGTTTTACTCAGCTGAACGCCACCACCGCAGGGAAAAAAGATATGGAAGAAGTGGTGAAGGAAGCGCAGAATACGCTGGGGATGTATGGGAAGAAAACGATTCTTTTTGTGGATGAGATCCATCGTTTCAATAAAGGACAGCAGGATTATCTGCTGCCTTTTGTGGAGGATGGGACGCTGATCCTGATTGGCGCCACCACGGAGAATCCTTATTTTGAAGTCAACAGCGCGCTGATCTCCCGTTCTATTATTTTTGAACTGAAAAGTCTGTCCAGAGAGGATATCGGGAAACTGCTGGACCGGGCTGTGACGGATAAGAAGAAGGGGCTGGGAAGTTACCGGGCTGTGCTTGAGCCGGAAGCCAGGGAATTTCTGGCGGATATTTCCGGAGGGGATGCCAGAGCCGCCTTAAATGCAGTTGAGCTGGGGGTACTGACTACTCCCAGGGGAGAGGACGGCAGGATCCACATTGATCTTGAGACTGCCTCAGAGTGTATTCAGAAACGGGTGGTGCGCTATGATAAAACCGGAGACCAGCATTATGATACGATCTCAGCTTTTATTAAGAGCATGCGGGGATCGGATCCTGATGCGGCGGTTTATTACCTGGCCAAGATGTTGTATGCCGGGGAGGATATCAAGTTTATTGCCAGAAGAATCATGATCTGCGCCTCAGAAGATGTGGGAAATGCAGATCCCCAGGCGCTTCAGGTGGCTGTGGCGGCAGCTCTCGCCGCAGAGCGGATCGGTATGCCGGAAGCGCAGATTATTTTGTCCCAGGCGGTGACTTATGTGGCGTCAGCGCCCAAGAGTAATGCGGCCTGCAATGCTATTTTTGAGGCAATGGAGAGTGTGAGAAAAAAGAAGACCACCGTTCCGCCGCACCTGCAGGATTCCCATTACAAAGGGGCGGGGACGATGGGACATGGAGTGGGATATAAATATGCCCATGATTACCCGGGGCATTATGTGGAACAGCAGTATCTGCCCTCAGAGATTGAAGGCAGCGTGTTCTACCGTCCTACGGAGAATGGATACGAAGAGGTGATCCGCCGATATTTTGAGCGGATACACGGAAAATAAGCTGGTCAGGTCTGCAGCTGGCGGTAGTAGAATACGGCCAGCTGTGTGCGGTCTCTTAACTGGAGTTTGTCTAATATGGTACTTAAATAATTGCGGATGGTTCCTTCGCTTAAGAAGAGGGCATCCGCAATTTCTCTGTTATTCAGCCCCTGGGCAACCAGGCAGATGACTTCCATTTCCCTTTGACTGATTCCCAGAGCGGACAGATCTGAGGGAGCCGGGGATGAGATGAGAGAGGGGAGGCGGGTCATAATCTCATTTCCGAAAACACTCTGGCCGGAGAGGACGGCTTTTAGTGCCGGGGCGATTGATTCGATTTCCTGCTTGATCAGGTAACCCCGGGCGCCGATCTGCAGAGCTTTTACGATGTATTCATTATCTGAGAAGGTGGTGAGAAAGAGGATACGGGCGTCCGGATCTTCTTTCAGGATCGCTTCTCCCGCTTCCAGACCGGACAGGCCGGGCATCTGGATATCGATCAGCAGAATATCCGGATGATGCGTGCGGAAGAGCCGGATGGCTTCTTCCCCGCTGGTTCCGCAGGCGGCTACAGTAATCTCCGGGTCAGCCTGAAGGATGGTCTGCAGAGAGAGACAGACGAATTTGTCATCATCAACAATTACGATTTTCATATAAAATTCCTTTCTTTTGGGATGGAAATGAAGATTTTGAACCCCTGCTCTGTCTGAAGCCGGAAGATTCCATTCAGAGCGGCTACGCGTTCCTGCATACTTGCCAGACCGATTCCGGGGGAGGCGGACATTTCCCTGCTGCAGCCATTATCTGTGACAGTCAGCTGGTACAGGCCGGGATGTTCGATGAGCGAAACAGAAGCTCTGGTGGCGCTGCTGTGCCGGGCAATATTGTTGAGGGCTTCACGGACGACAGCCAGAAAACAGTATTTGATCTCTTTTGGAGGATTGCCCATATCATACCGCAGCGTTACGGGACAGAAGGAAAACTGGGAGGTCAGGGACAGGAGCTGAAGTTTCAGGTTTACGGATTCCTCGTGGAGATCGTGGACGCTTTCCCGGATCCGGTTCATGGCTTCTGTCAGCGTATCGTTGACGGCGGCGAGCTGGGCTTCTGTCTGAGGCTGATCCTGTACCGTGATCCGCAGGGCTTTAACCTGAAAAAGAGACCGGGTCAGAAGATGCCCCACATTGTCATGGATTTCCCGGGCGATCCGGTTCCGTTCCCTTAGCGTTGCCACCTGGATTTCGTAATCTTGTTTTTCCATCAGTTCCCGGTTTCGGCGTTCCAGATTCAGGGAAGCTTCCCGCATTTCATCCCGGGTGCGGTAGAAAGTCTTCCGGGCTTCTTCGGCGTCCCGGGAGCGGAGTGAGAGGAGAAGGGCGGCGCAGCTTAACAGAAAACAGCTGCCCAGGGCAGGAAGATCATTTTTCATGAGCGGAAGCAGCAAAATGGTGATCCAGGAAACGCGGATCTGCCAGGCAGGGCAGCGCTGCAGGTCATAGGTGAGGAGGGGGAGAAAGTAAAAGAGGCCGGGGAAAAGGAAACATCCCAGAAAGAAAAGGATGGTCAGGCCATCCGCAGTCCTTTTTGAGGTACAGCTGATCAGAGAGGAGAGAAACAGGCAGAGAAGAGCAGTTATGACGGCCGCTCCGTCCAGCTGTGATTCAAAAAGTGTCCAGCAGCACAGAAGAAATAAAATGCCTTTATCAATCAGAAATCGGAAATTCATGGAGTTTTTTCCTCCTTAAATAGGGATGTATAAAAACAGTATAGCAGAAAAGCAGGAGAGAAAAAAGATGACATTTATCACAGATGAACCTGATAACAGTCACTGGGAAGAGAAAAGGGAGTGTGATAGGATAGGATCAGAAAGAGAGGAGACGCTTATGATTACGGTAAAAAATCTTGTAAAACGATATAAAGATGTGCTTGCCCTGGATCATTTTTCCATGCAGGTGGAAGACGGAGAAATCTTTGGGCTTCTGGGGCCGAACGGAAGCGGAAAAACCACAGCGATCAACTGTATCCTGTCCCTGTTAAAATATGATAAGGGGGAGGTAGAATTGTTTGGAGAGCCCATGCACCCGGCTGCTTACGGGAGTAAGGCCCGGATCGGAGTGATCCCGCAGAATGTGGCTGTTTTTGAGGAACTGACTGTGCAGGAAAATATTGACTATTTCTGCGGGCTGTATATCAAAGAAAAGAAAAAAAGAAAGAAACTGGTGGAAGAGGCAATCTGTTTTGCAGGACTGGAGGAGTATCGGAAGTTTCATCCGAATAAGCTCTCCGGCGGCCTTCTGCGCAGGCTCAATATTGCCTGCGGCATCGCTCATAAGCCGCAGCTGATCTTTATGGATGAACCTACCGTAGCGGTGGATCCTCAGAGCAGAAACAAGATTCTAGAAGGGATTCTGCAGCTGGCGCAAGAAGGCGCAACCATTGTCTATACGACTCACTATATGGAGGAGGCAGAGAGGATCTGCAGCCGGATTATGATTATGGATCGAGGAAAAGCAGTAGCCTGCGGAACCAGGGAGGAGTTAAAGACCATGATACGGGCGGGAGAGAAACTGACCGTAGAGACAGAAGAGCTCCCGGACAAATTGCTGGAGAGTATACGGGAACTGGAGGATGTTCTGGAGGCAGAGTATGAGAATGCTCTTTTGAAAGTCCGCTGTGTCAGCGGAAGTCATGTTCTCATGGAAGTGCTGGATCGGCTGAAGAAAGAGAAAATCTGTTTTGACCGGGTTTTCTTTGAACCGCCAACTCTGAACGACGTATTTCTGGAGATCACGGGAAAAGAACTGAGGGATTAGGAGGGGAGTCTATGTTTGGAATAATTTACCGGAAGAAAATTCTGCTAAGTTTGAGGAACCCTTCGTTGATGATATGGACGCTTTTGTTTCCTCTGGGGCTGGCAACTCTGTTTTATCTGGCTTTTGGAAATCTGGATCAGGGGCGCCAGTTTCATGTGATTCCGGTGGCACTGGTGTCAGAAGGAGAGGAGAGCGGCCTGGCGGAATTTCTGGGGGGACTCTCGGAAGGGGAGGAGGCTCTCCTTCAGGTGACGAAAACGGACAGAGAGAAAGCGGAAAGTCTTCTGGAAGAGGGAGGGGCGGCTGCATGTATTCTGGAAAATCAGGGGAATCCGGAGCTGCTGGTCAGAGAGTCAGGGATTGAACAGACGATTGTGAAAAATATTCTGGATCAGTATCTGCAGCAGAGAACAGCTTCTGTGCGCTGGGAAACAGAGGGAGAGGAGATTCGGGAAGTGATGCTGACAAGCAGAAAACCCAGTGAGAAGGTGACATATTTTTATGCATTGCTTGCTATGACCTGTCTTTACGGAGGGCTGCAGGGAGTGGTCACAGTCTGTTCTTTTCAGCCGAATATCACTCCCCTTGGGATGCGCAGAGCTGTCTCACCGGTGAAGAGAATGAAAGCTTTTCTGGCAGATCTTCTGGGAGGTTATACGGTTCAGGCAGTCAGTATTCTTCTTGTGTTTTTCTATATGGTTCTGGTTTTAAAGCTGGAGGTGGGCGAACGTCTTTTTCCGGCAGTGCTCAACTGTCTGGCGGGCAGTCTTCTGGGAGTCCTTTTCGGGGCAGTGATAGCTCTGCCGGCCAGATGGAAGGAGGAGATGAAGATAGGAATTGTGGTTTCCGTTTCCATGATCAGCTGCTTTCTGGCGGGAATGATGGTTTACGGACTGAATTATACGATCAAACAGAAGCTGCCGCTGCTGGATCTTCTTAATCCTGCGTCCCGCATTTCCGATTCTTTTTACTGTCTATATTATTATGAAGATATTTCGGTATTTGTCCGGAATCTGGCCATAATCGGAGCTATGAGTGCAGTACTGCTTTTTATTCTGGTGCTGGCGGGGAGGAAGAAAAAATATGAAAGTATTTAGTGCGTGTATGAAAATTGTCCGGTATCACAAGACGACCTTTCTGGTGTATCTGCTGCTGTTTCTGGCACTCTGCGCGGGAATGGCCATTTTGCAGAAGAATCCTTCCGCCCTTGATTTTACTGAGGAAAAGCCGCCGTTTGCCGTGATAAACCGGGGGGAGCAGGATGCTCTGACAGAGGGCATGGAGCAGTTCCTGGACAGAAAAGGGAAATGGGTTTCGCTTCCGGATGAAAAGAGAGCTCTGGAGGATGCCATTTTCTACGGAGAAGTTTCCGCTGTTTTTCTTTTCCCTGAAAATTTTGCAGAAAAGTGGGGAACGGAAGAGGAGCTTCCGGTTGAGGTGATTTTTTCGCAGGACAGAACAGAGGGAATGTATCTGGAAGCGGCGGCGGAGAGTTACTGGAAGCAGGTACGTCGGAATCTGGCGGGCGATCCCCTGTCTCTTATACACATCTGACGCTGC
>URYM01000010.1 GCA_900552095.1 uncultured Blautia sp.
CGAGATCTAGTACGGTCTCGTGGGCTCGGAGATGTGTATAAGAGACAGGCCTTCAAAATGCAGGTAAGCACGAGAAGGAACTGCACATTATCGTGGGGCGTTTTGCCCGGATCCAGAAGATTAATTCCATCGTCCGTCGTCAGAGACCAGTTATTGTGCTTTCCTGATCCATTTACCCCGGCGAAAGGCTTCTCATGGAGCAGGCACTGCATTCCATGGCGGCTGGCCACCGTCTTTAAGGTCTGCATAATGATCTGGTTGTGATCCACAGCCACATTCACTTTCGCATAAATCGGAGCCAGCTCATGCTGAGCCGGAGCTGCCTCGTTATGCTGGGTCTTGGCGGAAACTCCCAGCTTCCACAGCTCCTCATTGACATCCTTCATATAGGAAGCAATGCGCTGGCGGATCTTTCCAAAATAATGATCGTCCATCTCCTGACCCTTGGGCGGCATTGCTCCAAAAAGCGTTCTCCCGGTAAACACCAGGTCTTTTCTCTTTCTGTATTTTTCTTTGTCAATCAGAAAATATTCCTGTTCAGGCCCGACCGAAGGCGTTACCCGTTTGGAAGTCGTATTTCCAAAGAGGCGCAGCAGACGCAGAGACTGGACATTAATCGCTTCCATAGAGCGCAGAAGCGGCGTTTTCTGATCCAGTGCTTCCCCTGTATAAGAGCAGAAAGCGGTGGGAATACACAGCGTAGCACCGCCGGCATCATGGCGCACAAAGGCCGGCGACGTGCAGTCCCAGGCCGTATAGCCCCGGGCCTCGAAGGTTGCCCTTAAGCCGCCGGAGGGGAAGGAGGAAGCGTCCGGCTCTCCCTTGATCAGTTCTTTTCCGGAAAAACTCATCAGCACTTTCCCGCTCTCCAGAGGCGCGCTGATAAAAGAATCATGCTTTTCCGCAGTCACTCCTGTCAGAGGCTGAAACCAGTGGGTATAGTGGGTAGCCCCCTGCTCGATCGCCCACTCCTTCATCTCGTGGGCAATTACGTCAGCTGTGGCCAGATCCAGCTCTTTGCCTTCCTCGATGGTATTCTTCAGTTCCCGGTAAATTTTCTTGGGCAGTCTCTCCTGCATGACTGTATCGTTAAATACATTCTGACCGAAAATCTCTGAGACATTTATGTACTCGCTCATATTCTAATCCTTCCTCCGCCGTCTTTTTATTCAGTAATAAGATACCGCATTTTTTTATGGATTGCAAGGAAATTCCGACACGTTCTCCCTGGTGACTTTCCGGTAGGGAAGATAGATGGATTTTCCATTTTCCAGCTCCAGATCTCCCGCTCCCTGGCCCAGGCTCAGGGACACTGCCAGCTCCGCGATCACTTCCGCCTGTTTCTCCTTGTCATTGTAAACAGTGGCATACATACTGCCGTCCCGCACTGCCTGCAGCCCCTCCGCCGTCCCGTCAATGCCCAGAAAGACCGGAAGCGTGGACTCTGTATAATTCAGTTTTTTGTAGGCGTCGATAGCTCCCAGCGCCATGGCATCGTTGTTAGCCAGCACCAGCTCAATATCATTCTGATGCTGACCGATCATCTGCTCCATCCGGTTCTGCGCCTGAACCCGGTTCCAGTTGGCAATGCCGTAACTGAGCTTCTCCAGCTCAATCCCCTTGCTTTTCATCGTATCTACCGCATTCTCCGTTCGGATAATCGTATCCTGATGGCCCGGTTCTCCCTCCAGCACCACATACTGGATCTTCCCGTCCCGGTTGCGGTCAATCTGCACATTCTCCCAGATCAGATCAGCTGCCAGCTCTCCCTGCAGACTGCCTGACTGACGGGCATCCGCCCCTACGTAATAAAGCTTCTCCCACTGTCTCAGGTCTTCTGCCACCGGTTCCCGGTTGAAGAAAATAACGGGAACATCCTTCTCCCTGGCCAGATCAATAATCTCCGAGGCGCTGGCCCGGTCTACCAGGTTGACACAGAGCACATTGCAGCCCGCATCCAGCATTTCTTTCACCTGATCATCCTGGGTCCGCTGCGATCCGGCGGCTTCCCGCACGGTCACGGTAATATCCACCTTCTCACTCTCCCGTTCCTTCCATTCCTTTTTCAGACAGTTTAAAAGTTCTCCCAGATAGGTGTCCGTCTGATTGTAGTAAGTCACACCCACATAGATCTTTCCGTCTTCTCCCGGAGCCGGCTTCCCGCATCCCGCCAGGATTCCCGCCCCTGCAAGGAATACAGCCGCCCCTCTTAAAATCTGTCTTATCTTCATCGCCCGACCGCCTTTCTACTGATTCATGGTAAAAAGCATATCCTGATTTTCCCGGGAAAACAGATTATCCCGCCGGATCGCCCGATGGGGAACTACCAGGTCTTCCATCTTATAAAAATAGTGATCCATCTTCTGTGCCAGCAGCGTCATACACTGATATCCCATTTGAAATCCGTCAGGAACTACAAGGCAGGACGCCCGGCCGGTATCCAGATAATAGACCGCCTCTGTAGAGTCCCCCATACCGTAGATCAGGGCGCCGTGCAGATCATTTGCCGCGGCACACGCCCCCGCTCCTTCCATACTGCTGTCATCCAGAGCCACCACAAAATCCGCCGCTTCCTGCGCCTCCAGGAAAGCAGTGTCGCCGCCCTCAAAAGATCCTTCCACATGCCAGAGTACTTCAATTCCCGTTTCCTCCAGCGCTTCCAGCACCCCGTCCATTCTCCGTGCCGCCGCTTCTGAATCTTCCTGTGCAGACACAAATCCCAGCGTCTTCCCCTCCAATCTGCCGCCATAATCTTTCAGGAGTTCTTTCCCCAGCGTGACTCCCATCTCATAATGATCCGGCTCCACACTGGCGAAACGGCCATTTTTTTCTTCCACCGGCTCGCCGGTAAATACAGCCGGGATCTTCGTCCCGGAGAGAAGTTCTTCCGGATCCCCTCCCGGAACTGCCAGAAGGATCAGTCCGTCTGCCCCCAGCGCCGTCTCCTCTTCAATCAGTTCTCTCTCTTCTTCTTTGCTTCCTATGTTCCCCGTGCTCACCACGGAGAGCTCGATCCCCTGGTCTTCCGCCGCCATCTTAAGTCCGTACTTAAAAGCAGCCCACTGATTGTCCTCAGAATTGGGGATCACCACCGATACCCGGTACCTCTCCCCTGTTTCCCGCTCCCGGAACATCATAAGAGCCAGAGCCAGCACCAGAATTCCCAGAATAGCTTCTATTAAGAGATAGGTTTTTTACCGTTTTTCATCTTTGCCTTCCCCCGATTCTTCTGCTTCTGTCAGATCTGCTCTGCCGGGCATGCGCCCTTTCTCCAGGATCGTCCGGTTCTCTTCTGTGCAGAAAACTGCCGGAAAACGAATCGATACCCGGGTTCCCTCATCCGGCTCGCTCTCTATAAAAAGTCCATACTCCCTCCCAAAAAGCAGACGGATCCGGTTGTTCACATTGATAAGCCCCACACCGGAACCTTTTTTTTCCACCCGCGGAGTATCCGTCAGCAGAAGTCCTACCTCCTCTTCCGACATGCCGATCCCATTATCTTCCACGGCAAGAAGAATACAGCCTTCCCGCAGCTCTCCCGTCACCCGGATCCTGCCACAGTCATCTTTTCCGCTCACACCGTAATTGATTGCATTTTCCAGAATGGGTTGAAGGATCAGTTTCACCGTACAGTAATTTTCTATCTCCGGATCGATCTCATATTCTACGGAGAAAGAATCTTTGTACCGGATCTTCTGGATATTCATATAGCTTCTGGCATGCTGCAGCTCATCCCGCACAGGAATTACAGTCCTCCCTTTAGAAAGACTGATCCGGAACAGTTTTGCCAGCTGCGACACCATAAAGGCAGCCGCGTCATTCCGCTCTCCTTCAATCATCCATACAATAGATTCCAGTGTATTATAAAGGAAATGGGGATTGATCTGACTCTGCAGGGCATCCAGCTCACTCTTCCGCCTCTCGGTCTGCTCCAACACGATCTTTTTCATCAGCATATCGATCTGCTCGTAAGAATCCTGGATGGAATGCCCCAGATGCCGGATTTCCCTGGAACCGCCGATATAAATTTCCGGTTTCTCTCCGGCCTCGTATTCCACCACAGAATCATTCAGCTTCAGGATCGGGCTTGAGATCCGCACGGAGATCACCCGGTTAATGATCACCAGCATCATCGCCATCAGAAGCATCAGCATCAGGATAAAATACCGCATCCCCACCATACCCAGCGTAAAAGCCTCGTAGGGGATCACTCCCACCAGCTTCCACCCCGTATAACCGATCGTGTTGACCAGCACCTTCCGGTGAACGCCCTCAAACGTCTCGTCATAGACGCCGTCCTTATATTCCGCTGCCGCCGCGCTGTTCTCCCTGCTGATCCCCTCGCTGATCTGCATCTGCCGGTTGTGATAGATAATCTGCCCATTGCTGTCACAGAGATAATAATACTGCCCGTTGGTAAAGGTATTGATCTGCTTCATCATCCGGGAAATGCTGGAATAATCCATATCCACCAGAAGGATGCCCAGCTGAGGCACCCCGTTCTCCGTAATCTCCACTGCCCGGCTCAGAGAAACCACCCAGTGATAGCGAAAGGCCGCATCTTCAAAGAGATTCTGGATGTGCGGTACAGAAAAATGCATATTTTCCACTTCATCCATGGCCTGCTGATACCACTCCTGCCTGGTCACATCGGGATTTTCCTTCTGCGCCGCCACCGGCTCCGCCGCCATCAAACTTCCGTAATTATTATACACGGCAATGCTGCGCAGCTTATCTCTGTTCGCCTCATAGAGAAGATTCATCCCTCTCTGGATATTCTTGTCCTGACTGGCAAAATCGCTTTCTTTTATTACGTTATAGTAAACCGCATCTGAGATCTGCCGCATACTGAGCAGATAATCCTCCAGTTTTTCTCCGGTCTGCTCCATCAGATTCCGACTGCTCTGGATCACTTCCTGCCGGGAAGAAACCGAAAAAGCCACATACATCACCGTTCCCAGGATCAGCATGATCGCTGTGGAAATCACCGTAAATGCAATCATGATCGTGGTCTGCA
The DNA here is from genome assembly GCA_900552095.1 of uncultured Blautia sp. GTDB lineage: Bacteria > Bacillota > Clostridia > Lachnospirales > Lachnospiraceae > Egerieimonas. Next base: position 5,018 of record URYM01000010.1, read on the forward strand.
TTCCCTTTGGATTCACCCGCTTCAGGCGTTCTATCATTTTATGCTTCACTTGTCCCATACTCCGTCCTGTACTTGGAAGGCGATACCCCGAATTTCCGCTTAAATACATAGCTGAAATAATTGGGATCACTGTAGCCTACATGCTTTGCTATGATATAACTCTTCTCGTTCGTCTCGATCAGGAGTCTGGATGCCCGCTCCATCCGGTAATCTGTCAGATAACCGATAAACGTACTGCCGGTCTCCTTCTTGAAGATGGTGGAAAAATAAGAGTTAGAAACTCCCAGGAATTCACAGATACTGTCCAGGGACAGATCTTCATCCGAATAATTATTGCGTACATACTCCCTGGCTTTGGAGACAAAGGACTGGGTCGAACGGCTTCTGGCCCGCAGCAGACGCTCATGAAAGGCAAAGCTGATATTCATAATCCATTTTTTCAGGCTCTGCGGTCCCAGATCCAGCAGTTCCCCGTACAGCTTTCGCATATCGCTGGAAAACTCGTCCACCGAAATCTCATTGTTGGAGGCGAAACGGTACAGCGCACTGACCAGATTCATCACCTCAATGTGATACTGCTGCAGCGACTTTTCCTGCAGCGCCAGATGGCTCCAGTAGCTTTCCACCGCCTCTTCGATCTCTTCCCGATCATTCAGACGGATTGCCTTAAACAGGTTGGACAGCTCTGTGTCGTCTGTATCATCTGACTTTTTCATTTCCTGGGGAGCAATCTCCTTCATATTGATTGCCTTTCCGGTTCCATAGATCACCCGATAGGAAACTGCTTCCCTGGCGCTGGTATAGGAAGATGCAAGATCCAGTACCCGGCTGCAGACCTGGCCGATCCCCACCGTGACAACTGCTCCGATCATCCTTCCCACATAACCACAGAACCGGTCGCAGTCGTCTGTCAGATCTGACACCTCGTTCTCATTGGAAAGCTGGGCCAGGAGTACAGTATTCCCCAGGTAAGAGAAACATTTCGCCCTCCATCTCTCCCCCAGACGCTCCTGCACCTGCTTCTGCACTGCCGTAGCCAGAAGCAGGGGATTCATATTCTCCGGTACCTGACTGGACGAAGTGTGTACCACAAGGCAGCAGAAAAAAGGCCCCTCAAAAACCAGCTGATAATCCTCCAGAAATTTGGGCAGCTCATCTTCATGGATTCTTCCCTCGATCAGTGTGGAATAAAAATTTGCCTGGAGAAGCGGCAGAGAATCCAGATAATATTTCTGCAGAATCTCCGCATTCCTCTTTTCACTGATCTCCTGATCCAGCTTCTCCTTCAGATGGGCAAAAACCCTCTTCAGTTCCATGGAGTTGACCGGTTTTAAAATGTACTCCTCGATCTCAAGATGAACTGCCTCCTTTGCATACTCAAAAGCATCAAAGCCGGTGAGCAGCAGGATTTTTGTGGCAGGAAATTTCTCCTTGATATGCCCGGACAGTTCCATCCCATCCATATAAGGCATCTTGATATCCGTCATAACCACATCCGGCTGAAATTCTTCTACCATCTCCAGAGCCTTAACTCCGTTGTTGGCATAACCGATCACAGAAAATCCCAGCTCTTCCCAATCTATTTTTTTCATGATGATCTGGATTACTTCTTCCTCATCATCCACCAAAAGTACCGTATACCTATCCATCCTTTTTCTCCATCTCGTCTGTTTTCCGGCAATGATCCGTCACTGAACACTATTATACCAAATTCCGGCGAAATAGAAAAGAGGATGCCGCATAAGTATGTGCTTATGCGGCATCCTGCCATATAAAAGTTTCTTATTTTTTCTGAACGTATTTCAGACAGTCAAGCGTTACTGCTACCAGAATGATAATACCGGAGAATACGAACTGCAGGTTCGTATCGATACCCAGGATCGTCAGAGAGTAGGTCAGAGCGGTGAAGATCAGCACACCGACAACAACTCCGGAGATCTTACCGATACCACCGGTAAAGGATACGCCGCCAACTACGCAGGCTGCGATCGCGTCAGTCTCCCAGCCCTGTCCATAAGCTGCAGAACCGGAACCAACCATTCTCGCACACTCCAGCCAGGAACCAAATCCGTAAAGGATACCGGCCAGGATGAAGGCGCCGATTGTCACACGGAATACAGAAATACCGGAAACGGCTGCTGCCTCCGGGTTTCCGCCGACTGCATACAGATTTTTACCAAAGGTAGTCTTATTCCAGATAAACCATACAATAGCAACTGCTGCCACTGCCCAGATAATGATGGTCGGGAAACCATTTACCTTGGGAATGATCATGTTGGGGATCGTCGGCTCAATCGCACCGAAGGATACACCCTTGGTCGCATAAGTAACAAGACCGAAGATCATCAGCATGTTTGCCATCGTGGAAATAAACGGATGCATCTTAAATTTCGCGGTAAAGAATCCTGCGATGGAAGTAAAGAAGGTACACAGCACGATACAGACTACCAGAGCCAGGATCATCTTTGCCACCGTAGACATGCCGGTAAAATCAAATACATGACCGAACACGGCACCGGTATTGATTCCCTGATGCATGATGATCGTAGCTGCCGTCATACCCATACCAACCATACGTCCGATGGAAAGGTCGGTACCAGTCAGCAGGATCAGTCCGGCAACACCCAGAGCCAGGAACATTCTCGGGGAAGCCTGCTGCAGAATGTTCAGCACGTTATTGTAGGTCAGAAGGGGAGATCCCTTCACAGCCGGCGTGATGATACAAAGTGCGATGAACACCAGAATAATTGCAATATACAGACCATTCTTCAGAAGGAAATTTCTGCGGTTGAATGTATATTTGTAGTTCTCCCACTTCTGTGCCCTTGTCTCCATGAAAGTGAACTTGGACATCCTGAGCAGGTCGATCAGATGATAGCGATGCGCAAAAGCCGCATGGCGTCTGTCTTTAATCTGCTGATAATCCTTCTCCAGCTCCATCTTCGCATCGAAAAGACGGTTCTTGTAAACATACTTCTCATCTTTGATTTCCTGATGATCGGTAAGTTTCGCGCTGGTTGCCTGATGCTCCTTTTCCAGCTCGGCGATTCTCTTCTGATATTTTTCTTTCGCCAGAACCTTCTCCTGATCGCAGCTTTCTTTCACCTTCTGATAATAATCTTTGTCAAAATGCTCTTTTAAATAAGCTTCCGCATCCGCAATCAGCCTGGAAACCTCATCCTTGTGCTGTGCTTCCACAGCTTTGGCCTGATCTACCTCTTTGCGGAGTTTTCCGATAATATCTTCTTTCTCCGGTTTTGTGTAGTTCCGGTCTCTCTTGATTCCGTCAATACGGTTCTGCAGAGCAACGACTTTATCTGTACCGTCTACTCTGAGACTGTCAATTTTTTCCTGAATTTTTCCGACATAATCGTCGATCGGCTGACGCAGCTTCCGCTCTTCTTCAGCCGTAAGAATCTTACTGTTAGCCATATCCGTCACACTCCCTCACTATAAGTACTTTGCACTGAGCCTTAACAGCTCTTCCTGGTCTGTCTCTTTCGTATTGACAATTCCAGAAAGACGTCCGTTGGACATAACACCAATGCGGTTGGTAATTCCCAGAATCTCCGGCATCTCAGAAGAAACAACGATGATCGTCTTTCCCTGTTTTGCCATATTGATGATCAGCTCATAGATTTCATACTTGGCGCCGACATCAATTCCACGGGTAGGCTCATCCATCATGAATACCTGCGGTCCTCTCTCCAGCCATTTTCCGAAGATAACCTTCTGCTGGTTTCCTCCGGACAGACTGGAAATCATATCCTCCGGACCCATACATTTTGTATGCATGATCTTAATTTCATTTGCAGTTGCTTTTACCATCTTCGCATCAGAGAGTGCTACACCGGATTTATAACTGTTCAGGTTCGCAATCGTCGTATTGAAGGTAAGGTCCCCTTTCAGGAAAAGGCCGTTGGCCTTTCTTTCCTCCGTGATCATGGCAAAACCATGCTCCATCGCTTCTTTTGCACTGCTGAAGTTTACCAGACGGTTGTTGAAATACACCCGGCCCGCCGCTCTTGTGCGGACGCCGAAAATAGTTTCCAGAAGTTCGGTACGGCCGGCGCCTACCAGCCCGTACAGTCCGAAAATCTCACCTTCTCTTACATCGAAGGTAACGTCCTGCAAATGAGGCTCATATTTGGTGGACAGATGCTGAACGGAGAGAATCACATCCTTCGGAGTATTGTCAACCGGCGGGAAACGATTTTCCAGAGAACGGCCTACCATGGCTGCGATCAGCTCATTCATGTCCGTCTCTTTGGAACTCTTCGTCATAACCAGGTTTCCGTCACGAAGTACGGAGATCTCATCACAGATCTCAAAAATCTCATCCATTTTGTGAGAAATGTAGATCAGGGAGATTCCCTGTTCTTTTAACATGCGCATCATCTCAAAGAGCTTGTCAACCTCCTGCACCGTCAAGGAAGAGGTCGGCTCGTCGAGAACGATAACTTTTGAATTATAGGAAATTGCCTTGGCGATCTCACACATCTGGCGCTGTGACACAGACATATTCCGCATCGGCTGGGTGAGGTTTACTGTCATGCCCAGTTTACGAAACAGTTCGGAGGCCTCTTTCTTCATCCGCCCCTCGTCGATCACGCCCATAGAATTGACCGGATAACGTCCAAGGAATAAATTGTCGATTACATTGCGCTCCAGACACTGATTCAGCTCCTGATGCACCATCGCGATCCCGTTTTCAAGAGCATCCTTCGGTCCGGAAAAATTTACTTCCTTTCCATCCAGGAAGATATTTCCTTCATCTTTCTGATACGTACCGAAAAGGCATTTCATCATCGTTGATTTACCGGCGCCATTTTCCCCCATAAGTCCCATAACCGTTCCGCGCTTCACATCCAGATTGATGTGATCCAGAACCCGGTTCCGGCCGAAGGACTTGCTCATACCGCGTATCGATAAGATGATATTATCGTTCTTATCTGTCATTCTTTTTTACTCCTGTATCCTGCGGATATTCCCGTCTTTGGGAAGAATCCTTTCACACAAAGGCGAATATCCCGTTTCTCAATTATAAGCTATTAGGGAGAATTTCTTCTCCCTAATAGCAAGCCACTTCTATTTCACAATATTACTGAGTCAGCAGAGAGGTGTAAGAAGCTGCATTGTCTGTCTTAACCATGTTGATTGCGAATGCATCATAGCCATCCGGATTTCCAAGACGGTTGGTGATGTTGGACTCGGTCTGTCCGTCGCCGCCGATGTACTCAACTTCCAGGTTCAGCAGATCATCGTAGTTCTGCAGCAGCGGCTGATAGGTGGAGCTTAAGAAGTTATCAGCTGCGTTGTAGATGTTCAGCCATACTTTCTTAGTTGCATGTTTGCTCTCATCCAGCTGGTTGGATACCGGCTCATAAACCTTGGTGGAATCCAGGAAATCTTTGTAGTTGTCAGCGGTAACTGCAACGTTTAATGCATAGTAAGAACGCTGCTCTTCATTGTAGGTGTATACGTCTTCGCTCAGAACGTTTCCTGCATCGTCAGCGGTACCGATACCGGTATCGATATCAACGCCATCCAGTGCGTTACGCAGAACACGCAGAGTTAAGTAAGCCTGAACGTCAGCATGCTGGCTGATGGTTCCGCCGTAACCGTCTGCAATTGCTGCCACTGCGTCATTGTTTGCATCGTATCCGAAGGTGGGAATCTTGTTATCTTTGGACCATGCGTTGAACATGGACATTCCCATACCGTCGTTATTGGAAACAACAACATCGATCTCATCGCCGAAGGAAGAAGACCAGGTTCCGATGGTATTGCCTGCAGTTGCTGCATCCCAGGTAGCTCCTGCGGAGTTCTTCATCTCCTGAGAAGCCAGCTCACGTACTACGTATTTCTTTCCGTTTACTTCCAGGGTTCCGTCCTGTACTGCGGTTGCACTTCCGTCAGCGTTGGTTCCTACCGGCTCGCTGTTGATGTTGCCGTCTTTCTCAACAGCAGTTCCCAGAGCTTTACGAACACCTCTGGTACGGGCGATGGAGTCGTTATGTCCGATATCACCGATTGCCAGAACGTAACCGATCACGCCGTCTTTGTTGCGGTCGATGGTATCAATGTTCTGCTCCAGGTACTCTTTTACCATGGTTCCCTGCAGCTCAGCACCCTGATTTGCATCAAATCCCACATAATATGTATTCTCGTTGAAGTTCAGCGCCGTCATATCCAGTTCTCCGGTGGAGCTGTTGGAAGGCTGACGGTTGAACCATACCAGCGGTTTGTCCTTGTTTGCCACATCTCCGGAAGCTGCATCGTCTTTTGCAGCGTCATCCTTTGCCTCATCTTTTGCGGCATCATCTTTCTTAGCATCATCCTTTCCGGAATCGCTGGAACCACATGCAGTAACAGAAAGTCCCAGAACTGCTGCCATTGTCAGTAAAGCCAGTTTTTTCTTCATAATAGAAATTCTCCCTTCCCTGCGGCACTTCATAACTGTGCCTGCCTTTGATGTTTTTATTATCGCTGATAGCGGAAGGAAAAAACATAGAATATTTTTTTCTATTCATTGAAATTATTAAGATTTTCTATGTATATATTGTACAGCTTTTCTTTCTTTTCCTGCATTTTTTTATCCCATTCGACGCTTTCTTTCTTTTTTCTCCCTTTTTCTATCTACATTCTACCGAATCTTCCCGGCTTTTTATCTCCCAGGGTATCCAAACTTTCTTCCCGTCCGTATCCATCTCCCCCGGAAGTTCCTCTCCTCGGGCCAGGTTCAGGGACATCTCAATCAGTGCCCCCGCGTAACCTTCCCGGTCCGCACTCACAGTCCCGAGAAGTTCTCCCTTCTCCACCGCCGCCAGCGCTTCCTCTGTCCCGTCAATCCCCACCACGCCGATTTTTGGTCCGCTCTCTTTTTTCAGCGTATCCAGAACCCCCAGCGCCATGTCGTCGTTATTACAGATAAAAAGTTCAATCTGATCCCCATACAGAGACAGCCACTGCTCAGACAGGGCCGCAGCCTGATCCCGCTCCCAGTCCGCCACACCGCTCTCTGTCATCTGCCAGGGAACCCCCGCCTCTTCCAGACTGCGGATCACCCACTCCGTCCGGATCACAGCATCCTGATGTCCCCGCTCTCCTTCCAGAAGTGCAAAAGAGAGGACACCGTCCCCGTTCAGATCCAGCTCCTCTCTGTTCTCTTCCCAGGCCTCCGCGATCATGCGCCCCTGCAGCCTGGCAGACTCCTGAGCGTCGGAACCCACATAATAAATATCTTCTCCCCGATAAAGATCGTCATCCACCGGTTCCCGGTTAAAAAAGATCAGCGGCACCTCCGCTTCCATGGCCAGATCCACCATCCGCCCCACGTCAGTTCTGTCTACCGCATTTACACAGATCACATCATATCCCAGGGAGAGAAAACGCTCCACCTGTTCATCCTGATCATTCTGACTGTTCTTGGCGGAAACGATATTTAAAAGCGCCTCCCCGGCATAGTTCTCCTGAAAAAGCTGTTTCATCTCCGCCACAATGGAATTAATATAGGTATCATCGTCCCGGTAAATACTGACTCCCACTTTCAGCCGCTCCGGCATCTTCTCCGCGCCTCTGCATCCGGCCAGCAAAAAGGGAGCGGCCGCCCAGACCATACCGGCTCTGAACAGAATTCTTCTTTCGTTTCTCTCCATTTCGTTTCCTCACCCAATCGGGAACAGCACATATTCATATTTCCCGTACGCATCCTCCGGACGAACAGAAATGCTCTCCTGCTCCACATATGTTTCCTGCCATTTTCCTTCCAGACGGCGGATCGTATAATAAACCGCCTGGTATCCCATATCATACTCATTAACCAGAACAAGCCCCTCGATCTGCCCTTCTGCCAGCGCTTCGGCAATCCTGTCATTATATCCCAGCCCGTACAGCGCCGTTCCTTCCGGTTTCAGATCCAGCAGCTCTTCCATCCCGTCCGGATCCAGAACTGCCGCGCTCCCCTCCTGCACTTCTGAAACCCGGCTGCATTTCCGGAACCCGATCCCGTTTTCTGAAAGTTCCTCCATGAGAGCCTTGCAGACGGTCTGCACGTTTTTATTTCCCCACTGTGTGCTGAATATCTGAACGCGCTCCCCTTCTCCCAGATCCTCCTGCAGAAGATGAGCCAGCCGCCCGCCCATTGTCCTGTAATCTACTGCGATCTTGCAGTATCCGGCTACGCTGGTCCTGATATTTCCCATGAGAAGCACCGGCGTCCTCTGATTAATCTCGCGGATCCAGTCGTTCTCCTCCTCATCCAGAGAAGCCAGGATAAGAATTGCCTCGGCTCCATTTTCCTGAGCCCGGCGCGCAGCCGCCTCATAATCCGTCTTTCCGTTCCGAACCGAAGCGGTCTCATAATAAATATCCGCATTTTCTGTCCGGGCAGCCTGATCGATCCCCTTCCGGTAGATCTGATACCTACTGTCATTTTCATCCTGAATCACAGAAATCGTATAGATTTCCTCTCTCTCCTCCTCAAAAAACAGATCCGTGGAGGAGAGCAGAAACAAAAAGCCCACCACTGCCAGTCCCAGCAGGATCACTTTCCACTCCCTACGCCTCTTCATTGATCATCCTCTCATATTCCACAGCCGGCTGGGTCAGCGTAACCACCGTCCCCTCATCCAGCTCCGTATCAATTGCAAGCCCGTAATCCTCCCCGAAATACAGGGCGATCCGCTCATTTACATTACGCACGCCGATCCCAGATCCCTTTCCGGAGGGGCTTATCTTTCCCCTGCGCAGGTCTTCCAGACGATCCGGCGGAATCCCCAGTCCATTGTCCTCCACCTGCAGGATCAGGCTGCCCTCTTCCTGATAGGCACGGATCCAGATCTCGCCGTCCCCGTCCTGATACTGCACCCCGTAGGCGATGGCATTCTCTACCAGCGGCTGGAGGATCAGTTTCAGGGTTGCCAGATTCTCCACTTCTTCCTGAATCTCGAAATGGTACTGGAATTTATTCTTGTGCCGCATCATCTGAATGGTCAGATAACTTTTCACATGTTCCAGTTCCTCCCCCACAGAGATGATCGTTCTTCCGCCGGAGAGACCAATGCGGAAAAATCTGGCCAGTGCCGTAAGCGCCTGCACCGCATCCTCTTTTTTCTCATTTTGTACCATCCAGATCACAATATCCAGTGTATTATACAGGAAATGGGGATTGATCTGAGACTGCAGAGTATTCAGCTCATTTTTTCTCTGGATCTCATGCTCCCTCTCTGCCTGCTCCATCAGCCGGTGCAGTTCCACTGCCATCTGCTTTACGCTTCGGCTTAAATGCCGCAGCTCATAACAGCCCTTTTCCCGTATCACCGCATCAAAATTTCCTCCCTCGATTTCCTTGAGGGCGATTTCCAGACGGCTGATCGGATCAGTTACCCGGTCCGAGATAAACCCGTTGATCATCCCCAGCCCTATGATAAAGAGAAGAGCTACGGCCACCAGGGACAGCACGCTCTTTGGCGAAATCAGCGTCGTGTACCAGCCCTCCGTCACACTCACCAGCTTCCACCCTGTATAGCCGATCGTCTTAACCGCCGTCATTCGCCGTTCTCCCTGAAATTTCCCGTTATAGACACCGTCGCTGTAGCCCGCTGCCTCCAGATTATCCTCCTTTACTTTTCCATTTAAGATCATCTGGTGGCTGGGATGATAAATAATCTCACCGCTCCGGTCTGTCAGATAAACATAAGAAGCGCTGCCCGGAGAAATACTGGTGATCATCCTGGCAATGGCATCGTAGGAGAGATCGATCAGGAGAACTCCTTCTTCCAGCTGTCCGTTTTCCTTGATCTGTACCGCCTGGCTGATCGAGATCACCCAGTTGTAGGAGTGATCCCGGTGCACAAAAAGTTTCTGCACATGCGGCAGGGAAAAATGCATATTTTCCGGCTGCTCCACAGCATTTTGAAACCATTCTTCTTCTGCCGCGTGCACCCCTTCCCGGAGAGTAGCCGCCGGCGCTTTTGCCAGCATCTCCCCATCCTTGCGGAAAAGGACGATATTCTGGATATAATTTTTATTGCTGTCGTAGATCAGACGAAATTTCTCTTCCATATCTGTCCTGGCCAGATCATTTTCCTTCAGAACAGAGTAAGACAGCGTATCTGATATCTTCATCATATTCCGCAGTGTAGCCGTCAGCGTATAACTCACCTGCTCCAGCAGCGCCTGGCTCTGTACGGAAGCCACATACTCCAGCTGACTAGTAAAGCGCTGATAGAAAGAAGAGCCAATGAGCACCGCACAGGATATGGCCGCAATACTGAATGCCATCCAGATCACGGAGCGCAGCCGCATTCTGGCATAAATCTTCTGACATTTTTCCCATATCTTTCCCATCTACTGCTTCCCTTTATGATAGCGGCTGGGCGATACGCCAAACTGCCGTTTAAACACATAACTGAAATAATTCGGCTCTGTATAGCCTACTTTTCCCGCAATCACATACGTTTTATCATCGGTAGTGTTCAGAAGTTCCACCGCCTTTTTCATTCTCACTTCCGTGAGATATGTGCTGTAATTCTTGCCTGTTTCTTTCTTAAACATCATAGAAAAATAAGAAGGGCTTAAATGAAATTCCTGACAGAGAACTTCCACAGACAGATCCGGCCTGGCATAATTTGCCTCGATGTACTCCTGAGCCTCCCGGATCAGAGTATTGCAGTTTCCCTCTCTCTGGCAGACCAGCTGCTGATGGATCTTCGTACACAGCCGGTTAAAGTAAGCCTTCAGTTCGTGGCTGGTGCGCAGTTCCAGAAGCTCGCCGTAGAAATTTTCTCCCGTTCCAAAAAGTGCCTTCTCATCCAGTTCATACCGCCATACCAGCTTCATAAGCGTATTCAAAAGCGTTACGCTGTAGCTCTGGGACTGTCTCCAGTAAACCTTGTCATCCCCCATCTTATCGATCAGGGCATTGACCTGCTCCTCAATTTCCTTTTCCTCGCAGAACTTCAGGGCATGGAACAGATTTCCTTCCTCCTGCCCGCTCAGGGAGAGCACCTGTCTCTTCTGCGGTTCCACATCTCGGATATAGATTGCCCGGTCTTCCCCCAGCACCACGCGGTACTCCAGAGCTTCCTTGGCTTCCCGGTAAGACTCTGCCAGTTCTTCCGGATTCTTCCTCGGATTTCCCAGGCCTGCCGTGACCTCCAGGGCAAAAACCTGACTGCACTCCCTCCCCGCCTGATTTAAAAGCGCCAGAAGTTCATTCATGGTCTGTCCTTTCTGCAGTGCGCAGATCAGCCCCAGTTCTTTCTGCCCGTTAAACAGGTGGCAGCAGAACTTTCCTTCCAGCAGTTCACGCACCACTTTTAGGACGGATACCTGCACCAGCTGCTGTTCCCACAGCCACCGGCTTTCTTCCTCCCGCCCCTTCTGACGATCCACGCAGATCAGCCCGGCCGTCCAGGCCTCTGCTTCCCGGAACCGGGGCAGATACTGTTTCATCAGGCGGGAAATCTCCCCTCCTGGAATATTTCCCTCAACCCACTCGTTGACAAATTTCTCCCTTAAAACAGGATAAGCCCTCCGGTAACTTTCCCGCAGAGCATTCACATCCCTTTTTTCTTCTAATTCCCGGTCAATAGAATCCCTTAATTTCTGCAGAACCGCCGTGAGTTCTCCGATATTGATCGGTTTTAAGATATATCCGGTCACCCCCAGCCGGATTGCCTGTTTCGCATACTCAAATTCATCATACCCGGAAAAGAGAACAACCTTTTTCTCCGGGTATTCTTTCTGCAGCGCCTCGGCCAGCTGCAGACCATCCATATAGGGCATCTGAATATCCGTGATCACCACATCCGGTTCCAGCGAGGTCACTTTTTCCAGCGCCTCCCTGCCGTTCTCCGCCTCCCCGGCAATCTCAAATCCCAGGGCGTTCCAGTCCATCAGCTTAACAATACTTTTTCTTACTTCTTCTTCATCATCTACAAATAAAATCTTGTACATACTTACTTCATTATCTTTCTAAAACTTTTACGGGGTAGTTCACTCATCTTTCTGATCTTCTTTCAGGAAAATCTTCATGGCATGTTTGCGCGCCTCAATGCGGGCGATCCTGTGATCTCCTCCGAATTCGCCGTCCAGCGTCCAGGAAATCTCCTCCTCGGCCTCCATCACAATGTGATCTGTCTTAAAGGATTCTATCAGATCTGTATTATCCACCCGGGTCACCAGCGCTACCAGGATTTCATTTAATTCCAGCGGATTCCTGGGACGCTTGATCAGAGTTACTTCCAGAAGTCCGTCATCCATCTGCACATCACGCTTTGCCGTCAGATTCTTAAATCCCCCCACCGACCGGGAATTGCTCACCATCCCGTAGATATAATCATCTTCAAAAGTCTCACCGTTGGAAGTTACTTTCATATGATACGTCTTCACATTGAAAATCCGCTTCGTCCCTTCCAGAACGTAAGCCAGATGTCCCAGCAGATTCTTCAGATTCTGATCTGTCTGATAGGAGACGTCGGTGAAAATCCCGAACGCCGCCACATAGACGAAGGTATCCTCATTAAAAGATCCCACATCGCAGGAGTAACATTTCCCCTCCACAATCGCCCGGGCCGCCTGTGCCATGTCCTTTGGAATTGACAGGCTGTTGGCAAAATCGTTGGTGCTTCCCGCCGGGATATATCCCAGAGGCACCTCTTTCTCCACTTCCATCAGCGCTGTCACCACTTCATCCAGGGTTCCATCCCCGCCGCTGCAGACCACCAGATCCACATCCTGGGCAAATTTTTTCACCTGACGATATCCATCCTGCGGTTCCTGCGTAGGATGCACCAGCACCTCATAACCGCCTTTTACAAAAATATCAATGATTTCCAGCAGTTTTGTTTTTATTTGGCCTTTTCCCGAACAGGGATTAAAGACAAAAAGCATTTTCTTGTCCATTGTTTTTTCCTCTAGTTCTCTTTTGCATAATTTACGGATTATTTTTTTATTTTACTACGACACGGATATTTGTGCAAGAATAAGCCCTGCACAAACCGTCAGAAATTCTCCTGCCTTGCGCCCGCCAGGAATCTGTGCTATGCTCTTTTTCAGAATCTATTTTTCAGAAAGGATCTTACTGTGATATGAAAGAAAAAAATGTCCTGATCACCGGCGCTTCCCGGGGAATCGGCCGGGAAACTGCCCGGATCTTTGCGCAAAACGGCTACACTCTGTTTCTCACCTGCCAGAACCGTATTGATCTTCTGAGAGAAACTGCCGGGGAACTGAACGATCTATTCTCCGTTCCCTGTTTTCCCTTCGTCGGAGATATGGGAGACGAATCTTTCGTCACGGATCTTTTTTCCGAAATCCGGACGCGCTGCGGCCATCTGGATGTGCTGATCAATAATGCGGGAATCTCCCATATCGGTCTGCTCCAGGATATGAGTCTTGCCCAGTGGAACCAGATGCTCTCCACAGATCTCACCTCTGTTTTCCTCACCTGCCGGGCCGCCATTCCGCTGATGCTCTCCCGCCATCAGGGATCCATTGTGAACGTGTCCTCTGTCTGGGGAAATGTGGGAGCCTCCTGCGAAGCCGCCTACTCCGCAGCCAAATCCGGTGTAAACGGTCTTACCCGCGCTCTCGCCAAAGAACTGGCTCCCAGCCAGATCCGGGTAAATGCAGCTGCGTTCGGCGCAATCGAAACTTCTATGAACCAGTTCTTAAGCCCGGAAGAGAAGGAAGCTCTCACCGCTGAAATCCCGGCCGGCCGCTTCGGTTCCGCCGCAGAAGCTGCCGCTCTCCTCTACGATCTGGCTGTCCATCACCCCTATCTCACCGGACAGGTAATCTCCATGGACGGAGGATGGATCTGATCTCTTTTATCAGGTTCCCTGAAAGAAAAGAGAGATCAGGATCGGGACAAAGAAAGAACAGATCATGCCGTTGAGCACAGAGAGAACCACGGTCTCCTCATCTGTATATTTCAGCATTACCGGCAGGGTAGTGTCTTCGCTGGTCGCTCCCGCCGGGGCAATGCAGCTATAAAAGTTCAGTTTCCCGGCGAGAATCGGAATTAATACAAAAGAAAAAATTTCCCGCATAAGATTGCTCATAAAGGCAATACTTCCCCTGTCTCTTATACACATCTCCGAGCC
>URYM01000011.1 GCA_900552095.1 uncultured Blautia sp.
GTTGAAAATTACCCTTCTTTTTTCAGCCAGTCGTGTTATAATAGCCCCATATGCTTTCCATATATTAAGATTGTATAAATATCTGTTTTTGGAGGAATTATGAAAATCATTATTGTTGGCTGCGGAAAAGTGGGCATGACCCTGGCCGAACAGCTCAGCCAGGAACATTACAGCGTCGTCCTGGTAGACCATTCACTGGAAAAAATTCACAGAATCTCAGAAAACATAGATGCCCTGCGGATCTGCGGAAATGGCTCCTCAATCGGCACTCTGATGGAAGCCGGCGTAGATACCGCCGATGTCCTGATCGCCGTTACCGGATCGGACGAGCTGAATCTGCTCTGCTGCCTGATCGCCCAGAATGTGAGCAGCTGCCACACCATTGCCCGGGTTCGGAACCCGGTATATCACGAAGAACTGAACTTTATCCGGGAGCGCCTCGGCATCTCCATGACGATCAATCCGGAGCTGGTGGCTGCCAGAGAGATTGCCCGCCTGCTGCGCTTCCCCTCCGCCATTAAGATCGATACTTTCGTCAAAGGCCGGGTAGAACTTCTGAAATTCCGCTTAAAACCGGAATTTCAGCTGGATCATTTTCCCGTCTGCAAACTGCAGGAAAAATTCCGCAGCGACCTGCTGGTAGCCGGTGTGGAGCGCGGCAGTGAAGTATTCATTCCGGACGGAAACTTTCTTCTGAAGGACGGAGATTACATCACTCTGATCACCTCGCCGAAGAACGCAGCTTCTTTCTTCCAGAGAGTGGGATTAAAAACCCACCAGGTGAAAAACTGCATGATCGTAGGCTGCGGCACACTGGGCTATTACCTGGCCAAACAGCTTCTGGAAATGAAGATCGACGTGCGGATCGTAGATCACAGCCGGGAGCGCTGCGAAACTTTAAGCGAACTGCTTCCGGATGCCACCATCATCTGCGGCGACGGTTCCGATCGGAAACTTCTGATGGAAGAAGGTCTCGATATGGCGGAAAGCTTTGTCACTCTGACCAACCTGGATGAGGAAAATGTACTCCTCAGCCTCTTTGCCAAGGATGTTTCCTCCGCCAAAATTATCACAAAAGTAAACCGCCTGGCCTTCGATGACCTGATTCAGAAGCTGGATCTGGGCAGCGTCATTTATCCCAAATATCTGACTGCCGACTATATTCTCCAGTACGTGCGTGCCATGCAGAATTCCATTGGCAGCAATGTAGAGACACTCTACCATATTCTGGATAACCGGGCGGAGGCTCTGGAATTTGTCATCCGGGAAAACTGCCCCCTCTCGGGCATCCCCCTTTCTCAGCTGAAGCTGAAAGATAATCTGCGGATTGTCTGCATCAACCGCCACGGAACGATATCCATCCCCCGGGGGCAGGATTCACTCCAGGCCGGCGATACCGTGATCGTAGTGACCACTCATCTGGGACTGCACGACGTCCAGGATATTCTGAAGAAATAAGGAGCAGGCAAAATGAATTTTCCAATTATTTTTTATATCCTTGGCTGGGTACTGAATGTGGAAGCTGCCCTTATGCTCCTCCCAGTCCTGACCGGTATCCTTTACGGAGAATCCAGCGTCATTTCCTTTCTGATCACCATCGCGCTCTGCCTTGCCATCGGCATCCCCCTGGTGATCCTGAAACCAAAAGACCGGGTATTCTATGTCCGGGAAGGTTTTGTCACAGTGGCACTCTGCTGGATCGTCATGAGCATTATGGGCGCCCTGCCCTTTTTATTCAGCGGTTCCATTACCCATCCGGTAGACGCTCTCTTTGAGACCGTATCCGGATTCACCACCACCGGCGCCAGCATTCTCTCAGATGTGGAATCTCTCCCCAGATGTATTCTGTTCTGGCGAAGTTTTACCCACTGGATCGGAGGAATGGGAGTTCTTGTCTTTCTTCTTTCCGTCCTTCCCCTGGCCGGCGGCTCTCACATGAACCTTATGAAAGCAGAGAGTCCGGGGCCAATTGTGAGCCGTCTGACTCCCACGGTACAGTCCACAGCCAAAACGCTGTATAAGATCTATATTGCCATGACGCTGATTGAGATCGTCTTTCTCCTCCTGGGCGGCATGTCTCTCTTTGACTCACTGACTATCAGTTTCGGCTCTGCCGGAACCGGCGGATTTGGCGTGCGAAATGACAGTATGGCCAGCTACTCCCCCTACCTGCAGAATGTGGTAACTATTTCTATGATCCTCTTTGGTATAAACTTCAATGTTTACTACCTGATCCTGCTGAAAAAGTTCCGTCAGTCTGTGCTGGTGGAGGAACTGCGCTGGTATCTGGGCGTGATTGCCGTCTCCATTCTGGTGATCACTTTTAATGTGCGCCCTCTGTTCGGAAGCCTGGGGGAAGCTTTCCAGCAGTCCGCCTTCCAGGTGGGTTCCATCATCACCACCACCGGGTATTCTACCACAGACTTCAACCTGTGGCCCCAGGCCTCCCGGACAATCCTGGTTATGCTGATGTTTGTTGGCGCCTGTGCCGGAAGTACCGGCGGAGGAATCAAGGTTTCCCGGTTTGTCATCCTTCTGAAGACAGTTCGCAAGGAACTGCACCAGTTCCTGCATCCGAACAGTATCAAGAAGATCAAAATGGACGGCAAAGCTCTGGAACATGAGGTAGTGCGAAATACCAATGTATTTCTGATTACCTACGTAATGATCTTTGCCTTCTCCATCCTGCTTCTGGCCTTCGATAACCTGGATCTTATCACAAACTTTACCGCTGTGGCAGCTACTTTCAACAATATCGGCCCCGGCCTGGAACTGGTGGGCCCCATGGCCAACTTTTCCATCTTTTCTGCCCCGGCCAAACTGGTGCTGATCTTTGACATGCTGGCAGGACGTCTGGAGATTTTCCCTCTCCTGCTTCTCTTTGTCCGGGATACATGGAAACGGTTTTGATCGCTGCTTCCGTCCTTCCTTCCTATATGCAAAATATGCAGACCCTGGACTTTGCCTGTGGTCTGCATATTTTATGCCTAAAACACTTCTTCACTTCTCACACCCCGTACTCTGCCAGCGCCGTCTTCAGCGCCGAGGCGCTGCTGCTGTGGATCCTTCTGACCGGAACTTTGTTTCTCCGGGCCTCCTGCAGCGCATTATTCACCATCTTGTGGGACACTGTATTGGTAAAAAGCACCACAAGATCCGGACATCCCATCTGTTTCTTCCAGCTTCCCTGTTCTTTCGCAAACACCTTCGCCCGGTGTCCCAGCTCTTTGCAGATGGACTCATACTGACAGACCATCCTTTCATTTCCTCCTACGATCACCACGCTCATACGCTTTCCTCCTTTGGTTAGCTTCAACTAACTATCTGGAGTTTACTATATTTCCTCCCCTCTGTCAAGCGCTTCCTTCTCAATTTTCCATATTTTATTACTGCAGCTCTGCGATACGGCTCACTCCCACATAAATTTCCTGGATCTTATACCAGGTCGGATAATCAATGACTCCGGTTGCCGGAAGTCCGAAAATCTGCTGAAACTGCCGCACGGCCTCCTGGGTCGCCTCCCCGAAAATCCCATCCACATCTACCGTCCGCAGTGCGGGATAAGCCTGTGCGATCACATTCAGCTGTTCCTGGATCTGGCGCACCTTCATGCCCGAAGAGCCGATATCCAGGTTTTCCCCCGGCCAGGAAGCGGGAATCCCGGCAATCTCCTCCGCACTGTTGATATACATATTACTGCCGTAATAATTTCTGAGAATTTCAATATCCGAATAGCCGCTCTCCCCCAGCGCCTGGCTTCCCCACTGACTCATCCAGTTGGGGCAGGTTACCCGTTTCCCATCACAGTACTGAGTCAGAATGGGCTGGCGCACATTTGGCCTGGAGAGATAGCTGGTAAAAATTTCATCTACAATACCGGATACATTTGCAAAAATATTTCTTCCCGGAATCCATTTATGATCAAACGCAGTAGACGAAGTAATCGTAAAATCATATCCCTTGTTCCGATACCACTCCGTATATACGCGGTTCATCGTAAAAGACAGGATTGCCAGCACATTGGCCCGGATCGCACTCTCTGACCAGGTAGAATAAATCTCGCTGCAGGCCACATTTTTGATATAGTCCCGATACCGCACGTAATAATTCTGCGCCGTCGAATCCGTGGGCGCACCGTCATGAACCACTACAAACTCCGGCACCACTACCCGGCTTAAAACAATCTCCCCGCTCTCATCCACAGGTTTGATCTCCTCCTCCGGTATTTTCTCCGGATATTCGCCAAAAAGCGTATGATCCGGAATCACGATCCTGCTGTACTCTTCCTCCGGCGTCAGCGGCTCCAGATACACCGGCTGAAGAGCCGTCTGTCCAGAGAGCAGCTCTGTACCGGAAATATCTACCGGAGCGTACCCCTCTTTTGTAATGCGCAGTGTATATTCCGAATACGGCTGATACTCCGAGGGCTCCACGCTGTACTCCAGCGGCGGTGTGGGAAGCTCCACTTCAGGACTCTCCCCACTGGCATTTGTCTTTACTTCTTCCAGAATATTCCCCGGATCTCCGGTATAAGAAATGGAAATTTCCGCATCTGCCACTGGAAGACTGCGAAGTGCGGCATATACCTGTATTTTCAGTTTTCCCCTGTCCGGCCTCTCCTGCTGCTGTTCTGCTTTCATATATGGAATCATAATGTTTCCTTCTGCCCAAAGAATTATTCTACTCTATGCGCCCGCAGTAAAAAATATGCTCCCGGCCGGATTTTTCCAGTCGGAAGCATATTTCTACCAATCAAAAGAATTTTACAAAATCATGGAAGGTCACATAGACAATCAGAGCCAGCATCAGCATCATACCTGCAAAATGGATCGCCCCTTCTGTCTCCTCTTTCACCCGCTTTCCCCGGATCAGTTCCAGGATCAGAAAGACCAGCCTTCCTCCGTCCAGCCCCGGAATCGGCAGAAGATTCACAATCCCCAGGTTGGCCGACAGAAGGATCAGAAGGTTCAGCATAGACATCCAGGTAATAAAGGTCCCCTGTGATTTGGCCGCCTCATAATTCGTATCCACCACATTTACAATTCCCACAGGTCCGGAGAAATCATCAATTCCCACCTGGCCGGTAAAAAACATTTTCAGACTGCTGAATACGTTGACAATGCTGTAGCGCACCTCCAGGGCACTGTATTTCAAGATCTGGATCGGATCACTGCTCTTCTCCCGGTAATAATTATAATAAAAACCAAGCTCTGCGTGCTCCGTCATCATCGGCGTAACCTGAACCTCTTTTTCACTTCCCCGCCGGCTGTACCGCACGGTCAGAGAACTCCCGTCCATGGGATGAGCATCAAAATAAGCGCCCAGTTCCGCCCCCGATGTAATCTCCTGCCCGTCTATAGCAGTGATCACATCTCCGGCCTGCAGCCCCGCCTCATAAAGCGGCTGATTCAGTTCCACCGAACTTAACTCTGCCGGATCCTCTGTCTCGTAATAATTAAATCCCAGCATATACCGTTTTTCTGACTGCGGCGTATAATGAAGCCGGATTTTTTCACCATTTCTCAGGACCGTCAGATCTACCCCTCCGGCAGGCACACCGTAGAGATACTCCTGCAGATCCAGGTCTCTGCCCAGATAGATGGAGGTTCCATTATATTCTTTTATAACATCCCCCTCCTGGAGTCCTGCCTCCGCCGCCGGAGATCCCTCCGGCACCTTCAGCACTTCCGGTACATCAAATCCCACGCCGTTTACCAGAATCACAGCCGCCACAAAAGCCAGAAAAAAGTTAAAAAGCGGTCCGGCGATCACCACTGAGATCCGCTTTCCCACCGATTTACTCTGAAAGGAGTCCTCCCCTTCCGCATCCTCCAGTTCTCCCTTCATCGCACAGGAACCGCCCAGAGGAAGCAGCTTAAGAGAATAGCGGGTTCCTCCCCTCTCAAAGGAAAAGAGGCGTGGCCCCATACCGATGCTGAATTCTTCCACGCCGATCCCATTTTTCTTTGCCAGTAAAAAATGGCCCAGCTCATGTACGATGACCATAAGGCCAAAGATAAGAACTGCGATCACAATACCCATTCTACCACCTGCCTTCAATCCTCTCATACGTCTCAGCTTCTGTCTCCAGAATCTGTTCCACCGTAGGATCTTCGATCACTTTGTGTTCTCTCATAGCTTCTTCAATTATCTCGTAAATATCCAGGAAAGCGATCTCTTTTCTCAGGAATTTTGCCACCGCCCTCTCATTTGCCGCATTAAATGCTGTCGGCATGGATCCCCCCGTCTTTCCTGCGGCGATCGCCAGCGGAAGTCCTTTGAAGGTCTCCATGTCAGGCTCCTCAAAAGTAATTCCCTTCAGAGCCGCAAAATCAAGACGCTCTCCCTTCAGCGGGCGCCGCTCAGGATAAAAGAGCGCATACTGAATGGGCAGCCTCATATCCGGCGTTCCCAGCTGTGCCATCACCGCGCCGTCGGAAAATTCTACCATGGAATGAATAATGCTCTGAGGCTGCACGACGACCTGGATCTGATCAAACGATACATCAAAAAGCCATCTGGCTTCCAGCACTTCCAGTCCCTTATTCACCAGGGTAGCCGAGTCTATGGTAATCTTCTGCCCCATAGCCCAGTTGGGATGTTTCAGCGCATCCTCCACCTGCACACCTGCAAGATCTGACCGTCCTCTTCCCCGGAAGGGTCCGCCGGAAGCTGTGATCAGAAGCTTCTCTATCTGTTTTCTGTCATCCCCCTGGCAGCACTGAAAAATAGCGGAATGTTCACTGTCCACCGGCAGGATCTGCACCCCGTATTCTTTTGCCAGCGGCATGATCAGATGCCCGGCAGTAACCAGCGTCTCCTTGTTGGCCAGAGCGATATCTTTTCCCGCTTTTATCGCCGCTATGGTGGGGCGGATCCCGATCATTCCCACAATAGCCGTAACCAGGATATCTGTACCCTCCAGCACTGCCAGCTCCAGAAGTCCTTCCATTCCGGATACTACCCGGGTCTTCGTATCCCGGATCCGCACTGCCAGCTCCTTTGCCGCCTGCTCCTCCCATACAGCCGCCAGAACCGGCTGAAATTCCCGAATCTGTTTCTCCAGAAGATCAATCTGCCGTCCGGCGGAAAGAGCTGTAATTTTCAGTTCTCCCGGATTCGCTCGCACCACATCCAGAGTCTGGGTACCGATGGAACCTGTAGAACCGAGAACTGCAATCTGCTTCATCTGTCTTTCTCTC
Source organism: uncultured Blautia sp. (assembly GCA_900552095.1). Lineage (GTDB taxonomy): Bacteria > Bacillota > Clostridia > Lachnospirales > Lachnospiraceae > Egerieimonas. The sequence continues at coordinate 7,203 of URYM01000011.1, forward strand.
CTTTTCTCCTGATCTGTCCGTTAAAATGCTCCGCCATTTCCCAAAAGCAGAACGGACAGGAAATAAATGATGGGGGCCGTAAAGATCACACTGTCAAAACGATCCAGGATCCCTCCGTGGCCGGGAATCAGCTTTCCGTAATCCTTAATATTCCGGTTCCTCTTGATCGCAGAAGCCGCCAGATCTCCCACCATGGAGATGAGCGCTCCCACAGCGCAGATCAGCGCATACGTCAGGGGAGAGGCCTGAAGATTACCGAAATGATTGGCTGCCAGCGCATACAGAACGCCCAGAAGGGCTGCGCCAGCTACGCCTCCCACGGCTCCCTCCACCGATTTTTTCGGGCTTAAGACCGGAGCCATCTTGTGTTTTCCGAAAAGCATTCCCGCGCAGTAAGCACAGGTATCACACCCCCAGGAGCAAAGGAGGATCAACCATACATGCCAGGCTCCTCCCGGAAGTTCTCTGGTCAGGTAGACGCAGGAGAGCATCACTCCCACATAGAGAACACCGAAGGCCGCTGCCATCACTTCCTCCGCTCTGTAGCGGGGATAGGTAAATACATAGACGCACATCACCAGGATCACAGCCGCCAGCACCGCCATCAGCTGGTAAAATTCACCGGCATACATTGCTGCATAATACAGGGTAACCGCCCCGTAACCGGCCATCTCCAGCAGCCCCGTCCTATCCCTGTGCACGCCCATCGCCCGGTACAGCTCCCGCATCCCGATCAGGGAAATGATCCAGGTTGTGGCAAAAAGAACTGCGCCGCCGCTGCAGATGGTGAGAAGCGCAACTGCCACCAGTACGATCCCGCTCAATAATCTGGTTTTAAACATGATCTTCCTCCTTCACTCCGCCAAAGCGCCGGTCCCTTTCATTGTATTTCTCAATGGCCCTGATTAATTCCTCTTTTGAAAAATCCGGCCAGGGCACCGGCGTAAAATAAAATTCTGTATAGGCCAGCTGCCAGAGCAGAAAATTAGAAAGGCGGAGTTCTCCGCTTGTGCGGATCATAAGATCCGGATCCGGCACCCCTGCTGTATCAAGATATTTTTCAAAATCCTGCTCTGTGATCACCTCCGGAGCCCTTCCGCTTCTGATGTCGGCCGCCATCCGGTTAGCCGCCCGCACCAGTTCATCCCGGCTTCCGTAATTGAGGGCAATCTGAAAATGGATCGCATCAAAATCCTTGGAAAACTCCTCCAGTTCCCGGATACTGTCCCTGATATCCTCATCAAAAGGCGCCGGATCTCCGATCACTGTCACCTTCATATTATTTTTCTTTGCCTGCTTCATGCACCGCTTCAGATATCTGCGAAACAGATTCATAAGACCGTTTACTTCCTCCGGGGACCGTTTCCAGTTCTCTGTGGAAAATGCATACACAGTGAGATATTTCACGCCCAGATCCCGGGCTGTGTTGCAGATTCTCTCCAGATTTTCACAGCCCTTTACATGGCCATAGCTTCTGGGCATTCCCTTGCTCTTCGCCCACCGTCCGTTTCCATCCAAAATGATGGCGATATGTTCAGGTACCTGCATATAAACTCCTTTTCTCCCGGCAGTTTCCCGCCTGTTTTTCTCTCGGAAAAAAGAGGCCCCGGCCCATGTTCCCATGCGGCGACGCCTCCCTCATCTCCTCTTTTATACGGTCAGGATCTCTTTGGACTTCACTTCCACTGCTTCATCCACTTTTTTGATAAATTTATCCGTCATTTTCTGAACGGCATCTTCCATATCCTTTACTTCATCCTCAGACACATCAGCCTTGCCCAGTTTTTTGAGCATATCGTTGGCATCCCGGCGAATATTGCGGACAGCCACCTTGGCAGCCTCACCCTTCTTCTTTACATCCTTGACCAGTTCTTTTCTGCGCTCCTCGGTAAGTTCCGGGAATACCAGACGGATTACTTTTCCATCGTTGGTGGGATTAATTCCCAGGTCAGACATATTGATCGCTTTCTCGATCTCTTTTACCATCTTCGCCTCCCAGGGCTGAATCTGGATGATCCTTGCTTCCGGAACAGAGATATTGGCAACCTGCTGCAGACTGGAGGGTGTTCCGTAGTAATCTACCATAATACGGTCCAGCACATGGGGATTGGCTCTTCCCGCCCGGATTGTTCCAAACTCTCCCTCAAGATTCTGCAGTGTCTTTGTCATTTTTTCCTCATATTTTACGATTCTCTCGTCCATGATTTCCTCCTTCTTATACCAGCACCCGGGTTCCTGTAATCTTGCCGTGCGCCGCATTTACAATACTGTTTTCTTCATTTAATCCAAATACCAGCATGGGCATCTTATTCTCCATGCACATGATGGATGCAGTCAGGTCAACAACCGCCAGCTTTTTGTCGATCACTTCCTGAATGTGAACCTCATCATACTTCTTTGCCTCCGGATTCGTCTTGGGATCGCTGTCATAGACACCGTCCACAGCTTTCGCCAGCAGGATGGTCTCCGCCTCAATCTCTACTGCCCGCAGTACAGTCGTGGTGTCTGTGGAAAAGTAGGGATGTCCTGTTCCCCCTGCAAAGAAAACTACCATGCCGTGAGAAAAATATTTGTTTGCCCGGTCTTTTGAAAATTCCTTTGTGAAAGATCCGCAGACAAAAGGCGTCAGCACAGCAGTCATCATTCCCTGTGAGCGGAAAATCTCTGATACGTAAATACAGTTCATCACCGTAGCCAGCATTCCGATCTGATCTGCTTTGGTGCGGTCCATATTTTCACTGCTTCTTCCGCGCCAGAAATTGCCGCCTCCGATGACGATGCCAACTTCGATCCCCTCGTCAACCAGCGCCTTGACCTGTTTTGCGACCCCCACAACAGTGGCTTCATCAAATCCTGTCTTCTTTTCGCCTGCAAGTGCCTCGCCGCTTAATTTCAGCAATACTCGTTTCATCCCAGGTTCTCCTTATTTCTTATCTTATTCTCTGTCCCGCCCCTGTCTTTCGGGGACATGTTCTGTGACTATCCTACCATATTTCCCGGAAGATTTCAATAAAAATGGAACTCCGGAAGCAGATGGAAGATTCCCCCTTTCCTTCTGTCTCCGGAGTCCCTCTTATCCTGTGCAGTTACAGCTGGGCTGTCACAAAAATATCGTAGATTGCCTGGATCGCAGTCTCGAAATCCCTGTTGTCCACACCGATAATAATATTCAGTTCACTGGATCCCTGATCGATCATCCGCACATTGACGTGGGCATGAGCCAGAGCGGAGAAAATTCTTCCTGCCGTCCCCCTCGTTCTCTGCATTCCCCGTCCCACAACGGCCACCAGCGCCAGCCCGGAATCCAGTTCAATGTGATCCGGATTCACTGCCCTGTGAAGTCCTGCCACCACCTGCTGCTCCTTTTCCTGGAACTCGCTCTCATGTACCAGAACCGTCATGGTATCAATACCGGAAGGCAGATGCTCAAAGGAAATCCCGTTATCCTCAAAGACCTGCAATACCTTTCTTCCGAACCCAATCTCAGAGTTCATCATATCTTTATCAATGTATACGGAGGCAAAGCCTTTCTTTCCGGCAATGCCGGTAATCGTAAATTTGGAACGGGCGCAGGTACTCTCCACGATCATGGTTCCCTTTGCTCTGGGATCATTGGTGTTTCTGATATTGATGGGGATTCCTTCCTCCCTGAGCGGGAAAATGGCATCCTCATGAAGAACCGTTGCTCCCATATAAGACAGTTCCCTTAACTCCTTGTAAGTGATCACATCGATCACTTCCGGATTGGGAATGATCCGGGGATCTGTCACCAGGAAACCGGATACGTCCGTCCAGTTCTCATAGAGATCCGCCCCGATAGCTCTTGCCACGATCGATCCTGTAATGTCGGATCCGCCTCTTGAAAACGTCTTGATCCGCCCATCTGCATAAGCGCCGTAAAATCCGGGGATCACTGCATTCTCGCAGTTTTCCAGCCTTTTAGCCACCAGATCATACGTCTCCTGCGCTGCAAAAGAACCATCCTCATGAAAACGGATCACCTCCGCTGCATCGATGAAGGTAAAGCCCAGATAATTGGCCATGATAATGCCGTTCAGATACTCTCCTCTGGAAGCTGCATAATCTTCCCCGCACTGCTCCAGAAAACGCTTCCTGATCTCGGCAAACTCCTCTTCCAGGTCGAGTTCAAGCCCCAGTCCCGTTATAATTCCCTGATAGCGGTCCTGGATCTCTTCCAGCCTCCGGTCGATCGAATCTCTTCTCGCCGCTGCCGCATAACAGGTATACAGCATATCGGTCACCTTAATATCTTCCGGAAAACGCTTGCCCGGCGCAGAGGGAACTACATAAGCCCGCGAACAGTCTGCCCGGATAATCTTCCCCACTTTCTCAAACTGTTCTGCGCTTGCCAGAGAGCTTCCGCCAAATTTCACAACCTTTCTCATATCCATTCCTCCGTTGTATTCGCTCCATATGCTACTTAATTTATCGTAAAAAATGATGGAAGTCAAGAAATTCCTTGCAGGATATCCCCTTTTTCCCGGTCAGATCAGTCCATATCTGCAATTTTCAACAGGTCTTCCTTTCCTCCAGCCATAACAAGATGCTCTTCCAGCTGAAAAACATAATCCGGATCCGTCATCGGAAGGATCATCTGCCCCCGCTTCACACCTATGATATTCACCTGATGGGCGGAACGCACATTCACATCCCGCACGGTCTTGCCCGCCCAGGTTCCCGGCGTCTTCACTTCCGAAACCGCATACGCATCGGAAAGCTCCGTATAGCTGAACACATTTTTCGCACTGTAGAGAGCCGCTGTACGCTGAGCCATATCCCGCTCGGGATGGACGATAGCATCCGCCCCCACTTTCAAAAGAAATTTTGCGTGAATCTCCCTGTCCGCTTTGGACACCACATAGCGGGCTCCCATCTCTTTTAAAAGGCAGGTGATCTCCAGCGAAGACTGGAAATCATCGCTGATACAGACGAAACAGACGTCGAAATTTCCCACTCCCAGCGCCTGCAGCACCTCCCCGTCGGCACAGTCCCCGATCTGAGCCTGGGTCACATAGGGCTCCAGCCTGCTGACCGACTCCTCGTCCTTATCCACCACCATAACTTCATTATTCAGCTGGATCAGATTCTTTGCCAGATGGGTTCCGAATCTTCCCAGTCCGATTACCAGCATAGAACGCATACGCCTGATTCCTCCTTAACCAATGATAATCTTTCCTTCTGGATTTTTCATCTTGGGCGTCTTCTTGGCTGCCACCGCTGCCAGAACTGAGAGTCCGCCCACTCTTCCGCTGTACATCAGGATGATCAGCACGATCCTGGACAGCGCCTCCATCTCTCTTGTCACACCCGTGGAGAGTCCTACGGTACCGATGGCGGAAAATACTTCCAGCACCACATCTCTAATAGGAAGATTCTGCAGCCCCAGGATAACCAGAAGTCCTCCCAGAGCCATCATAACATAGAGGGAACCACTCACAAAGGCCCTCCGGATCTGATCATTTCCCAGTCTTCTGCGGAAAATATTGATTTCCTCCCTCTGCCGGATGCTGGAAGCTACCCCCATGATAATCACCGCCATCGTCGTGATCTTCATTCCGCCTCCGGTAGACCCGGGCGCTGCTCCCACCATCATAAGAAGTGTGGTGAGAATCACTCCGGCCTCACTGAGATCGTTGAGATCCGTCGTATTAAACCCGGCCGTTCTCGGCGTCACCGACTCAAAAGACGCCGCCAGGATACGCTCTCCCATATCCATTCCCGCCAGCGTGTGATTCCGCTCCACGATCAGAAATCCTATGGTTCCCCCCACAAGTAAAATAGCCGTACCCGTCAGAACCACCTTTGCATGAAGGGAGTACTTCCGGAAATGCTGCCTGTGCTCCAGTACATCCCTCCACACCACAAATCCCACGCCTCCCAGAATGATGAGCGCCATGATCACCAGGGTCACAAGAGGGTCTGTCCGGTACTCCACCAGCGAATTGTAGGGAGCCTGAAAGCCCATCAGATCAAAACCCGCATTACAGAAAGCGGACACAGAATGAAAGATCCCATACCAGATTCCCCGTCCTATGCCAAACTGAGGGATAAACCGAATCATCAGAAGCAGGGCGCCGATCCCCTCCACTGCAAACGTAAACGTCAGCATCCAGCGCAGCAGCTTGACCACTCCGCCCAGCTGCAGGGCGCTGACCGATTCCATCAGATACGTCCTCTCTCGAAGCCCGATCCTCTTTCCCGTGACCATCACAACAGACGTGAGGATCGCCACAAACCCCAATCCTCCGATCTGGATCAGGCTTAAGATCACTGCCTGGCCAAAGAGCGTAAATGTAAGATAGGTGTCCGCCACCACAAGTCCCGTCACGCAGGTGGCGGAAGTCGCGGTAAAAATAGCGTCCAGGAAACTGATATGTACTCCTTCCCGGGTGGCAAAGGGGAGACACAAAAGCAACGCCCCTCCCAGGATTACCACCGCAAATCCCAGCGCCAGGAGCCGGGTTGGAGATAAATGTTTTCTTTTCATTACTTATATACCTCGTATTCTTTGAAATCCTGCTATCGCCTATCATAATCCTTTTCTCCTGAAATGTATATCCTATTTTGCGATTTTTACCTGGAAATTTCAAAAAAATGCGTAGCAATATTTCTCTTTTGGGCATATAATAAAAGGGAATGCCATATTTATGGCCTGCAACGCAAAAGAAAGGACAGGTAAACACAATGGAAAAAATTGTATTTGACACAAAACTTCACACAGGAAACGAGCTGATCGACACTCAGCACAGCGAACTGATCGACAGAGTAAACAAACTGGTAGAGAGCTGCCAGGAAGGGACCGGCAAGCTGGCCGCTGTGAAGACGCTTGACTTCCTTATGGATTACACAGATTTTCATTTTTCCGCTGAGGAAAAACTGCAGGAAGAGAACGCTTACCCGTCTCTTGCCGAGCACAAAGCCCTCCACGACGGCTTCAAAAAATCCGTAAAAGAGCTACAGGAAATGCTGGAGGAGGAGCAGGAACCCTCCGCTGCCTTTGTTGCCGCTGTAAACACCAATATCAAGGACTGGCTGGTAAACCATATCATGAAAGCCGACCAGGCTGTTGCCGACTACGTAAAAAGCAGATAAGCTTTTAGAAAGCAGGTGTCTATGAAGTCATTAAAATTAAGAGAGAACTTCTACTGGGTAGGAATCGAAGATCCCGGTCTGCGTGTCTTTGACATCATCATGTATACCGAGTACGGAACCACCTACAACTCCTATGTGCTGAAAGCAGGGGATAAAACCATCCTTTTTGAAACAGCAAAAGCAAAATATTTCGACGATTATCTAGATAAGCTCAAGGAGATCACTGACATCTCCTCCATCGATTATCTGGTGGTAGATCACACGGAACCGGATCACGCCGGAAGTGTGGAGCGCCTTCTGGACTTAAATCCTCATTTAAAGATCGTCGCCACCGGATGTGCCATCGGCTTTCTGAAAGAGATCGTCAACCGGGATTTTGTCTCTATTCCGGTAAAAGACAACCAGACTATGACCATCGGAAATAAGACGCTGCGTTTCCTGATCGTACCCAATCTCCACTGGCCCGACACCATGTATACCTATATTGAGGAGGATCAGATCCTGGTGACCTGCGACTCTTTCGGCTCCCACTACTCCTTCCCGGATGTGCTGGTGAGCAAAGTCACAGACCACGATGCTTACATGAAGGCCACAAAATATTACTTCGACTGCATCATCGGCCCCTTCAAGCCGTATATGTTAAAAGCGCTGGACCGTGTACGTCAACTGGATCTCTCCATGATCTGTACCGGCCACGGACCTGTGCTGGATTCCGGCATTCCCTTCCTTCTGGATACCTATGAGGAGTGGTGTACGGTTGTGAACCCCAACCAGAAGAAAACGGTTGTCATCCCCTACGTGAGCGCTTACGGCTACACCGGCCAGCTGGCAGAAAAAATCGCAGAAGGAATCCGGGACAGCGGCGAGATCGATGTCCGCGCCTACGATCTGGTAACTGCCGATCAGTCCAAAGTTCTGGATGAACTGGGATTTGCCGACGGCATCCTTTTCGGAACCCCCACTATCGTGGGAGAGGCCTTAAAACCCATCTGGGATCTGACTACTTCCATCTTTGCCGGCACACACGGCGGAAAGCTGGCCAGCGCCTTTGGCAGCTACGGCTGGAGCGGAGAAGGTGTTCCCCACATTCTGGAACGGTTAAAACAGCTCCGCATGCGGGTAGTGGACGGTTTCACCGTGCGCTTTAAACCCAGCGCCACTCAGCTCTCCGACGCTTATGACTACGGCTATAATTTCGGCTGTACCCTGCTGGAAAAAGAAAATCCGAAGAAAACCGGCGCCAGAAAACTGGTGAAATGTCTCGTCTGCGGAGAGATCTTTGATTCTTCTCTGGAAATCTGCCCTGTCTGCGGCGTGGGAAAAGAAAACTTTATCCCCTGGGACGAAGAAGAAAGCAGCTTCTCCAGGGACACCAATGATTTCTATGTGATTCTCGGAAATGGAGCAGCCGGACTTTCTGCCGCAAAAGCAATCCGCGAGCGGGATAAGACCGGATCTATCGTAATGATCTCCAACGAACCAGTATCTGCCTACAACCGGCCGATGCTGACCAAAGCGCTGGCAGCCGGACTTTCCGCCGAGCAGATTGCCGTTGAACCCGCCTCCTGGTATGAGGAAAACAAAGTTTACCAGATGCTGGGACGCACGGTCACCTCTGTAGATCCAGAAGCGAAGGAAGTACTTCTGGATGACGGAAGCAAATGCAGATATACGAAACTGATCTATGCTCTTGGCTCTGAGTGCTTTATTCCTCCCATTCCCGGCTGGGACAAGCCGGAAGTGATTGCCATCCGCCGTCTTTCCGACACGGAAAAGATCGCTTCTCTCCTGCCCCACACCAAAGAAGTCGTTGTTATCGGCGGAGGTGTCCTGGGACTGGAAGCAGCCTGGGAACTGAAAAAATCCGGCTGCTCCGTAACGGTGCTGGAGCTGGCTCCCCAGATCATGGGACGTCAGCTGGATCTCCCTGCCAGCCAGCTTCTGACAGAAATTGCCAGAGACTGCGGCATCCAGATCCACACCGATGTTCAGATCGCTTCCATCGAGGGCGATACTTCCGTGACCGGCGTAAAACTGGCTGATGGAACCTGCTTCCCGGCTCAGATGGTGATCGTATCCGCAGGCGTCCGGGCAAATACCGCTCTGGCTTCCTCCATGGGACTCAAGATCAACCGCGGCGTTCTTGTGGACAGCCATATGAAAACCTCTCTGGACAATGTATACGCCTGCGGTGACTGTGCCGAATACGAAGGCATCAATTATGCGATCTGGCCCCAGGCTGTCGAGGAAGGCAAAGTTGCCGGCGCTTCCGCTGCCGGAGATGACGCCGCTTATACGACTGTTCCCGCTGCGCTCTCCTTCCACGGCATGAACACCGCACTGTACGCCATCGGCGACGCCGGAAAACGTCCGGATGTGGTATACAAAACAGTGGAATTCAAAGATACGGGGCGGAAGCAGTACGAAAAATACTATTTCTTCAACAAACGCCTCTGCGGCGTTATTCTGATCGGAGATGTCTCCCGGATGGCTGAATTGACCGAAGCTGTGGAAAAACACAAAACCTTCGGAGAACTTTTCGGAAGATAAAACGGACAGACTACAGGGAGAGCACCGGCAGCCCCGCCGGTGCTCTCCCTGTCTTTTTCCAAAAGTTGCACAACAGGCAACTTTTTCAACGGATATTTCTCTTTTCTCCCTTGTCTTCTCCCTCTTCCCCTCCTATAATACCCTTATAAATCAAAAAAGCGAGGTGAACCTCCATGAAAGAATTAAACCTGAGTTCCATTTTGCTGGAAAACCGGCACAAAAGAGGCATTACCCAGGAGCAGCTGGCAGCCTTCCTGGGTGTGTCCAAAGCTTCCGTGTCCAAATGGGAAACGGGGGCCACTTACCCCGATATCACCCTTCTTCCCCGGCTTGCCTCCTACTTTCATATCAGTATCGACGAGCTGATCGGGTACCAGCCCCAGCTGGCTGCGGATGAGATACGAAAACTCTACCGAAAACTTTCTGCGGATTTTTCCTGTCTTCCTTTTGATCAGGTAATGGCCTCCTGCCGTGAGATCGTCCGCAAATACTTTTCCTGTCCGCCTCTTCTCTTTCAGATGGGGACGCTGTATGTGAACCACAGTATGCTCCCGGAAGACCCCTGCCTGAGCGCAGCCGTTCTGGAAGAGGCCAGATCTCTCTTCGTGCGCGCTGCCCGGGAGAGCACGGATCCCTCCCTGAAACACCAGGCTGTCACCATGGAAGCCTTCTGTCTTCTTCAGCTCGGCCATCCGGAAGAAGTCTTAAAACTTCTGGATCCCCTGGAAAGTATCCGAATCTCCGTGGAACCCCTTCTGGCCGGCGCTTATCATATGCTTGGAAAAGAAGAAGCCTCCCAGACCTCTCTCCAGGTCGGCATCTACCACTCTCTTCTGGAACTTTTCGGCCTGCTGACAGCCTATCTGAATCCCTGTGCAAAAGATACCGGACTCCTTGCTGAAACCTGCCGCCGGATGCAGGCACTTTCCGATGCTTTTTGGATGGAAGAGCTGCATCCCAGCCTTCTGCTCACCTGGCATCTTAGTGCTGCCCGGAGCTTTCTCACCCTGAATGAAACAGACGCAGCGCTGGAGCATCTGGAAGCGTATGTCACCCTGGCCTGTTCTTCCATCTATCCTTTAAAGCTTCATGGAGATTCCTATTTTTCCCGGCTGGATAAATGGCTGGAAGAGAACTTCACGCTGGGCACAGATCTTCCCCGGGGAGAAAAAATAATCCGGCAGAGCATAAAAGAAAGCCTGGTCAAAAACCCCGCTTTCTCCTGCCTTGCCGGCGATCCCCGGTTCAAAAAACTGATAAACCGTCTGAACACTCTGGAGGAACCTGTATGAACGCAGTCATTTTAGAAAAACTGTCAAAAACATATCCCGGCGGAAAAACAGCAGTAGATACTGTCAGCCTCTCTCTGGCTCCCGGAGAGGTCTTCGGCTTTCTCGGTCCCAACGGTGCCGGAAAAACGACCACAGTAAAACTCTTAAACGGAATGCTGACCCCCTCCTCGGGGAGCTGCCGGATCTTCGGGATCGATCCCGCCCGGACGCCGGAAAAATCCCACGCCATCTCCGGTGTCGTCACTGAGCACGCTCAAATGTACGACACTCTGACCGGCCTGGAAAATCTGATTTTTTACGGATCTCTTTTCGGCCTCTCCGCTGCCGAGAGCAGAAAACGGGGCAAGGATCTGCTGGAACTTCTGAATCTTTCAGAAGCAGCCGGTCAAAAACTGGCCTCTTATTCTACCGGAATGCGCCAGCGTCTCTCCCTGGCCCGGGCTATGATCCATACGCCCCGGATCCTTTTTCTCGACGAACCCACTTCAGGGCCTGTCTCTTATACACATCTGACGCTGCCGACGATCTTACGCGTGTAG
>URYM01000012.1 GCA_900552095.1 uncultured Blautia sp.
TCGTGGGCTCGGAGATGTGTATAAGAGACAGAATCCCCCCTCCGTCCGGCGCCTACTCCTTCTGATAAGCCACCAGAGCAATATTCCAGTATCCCATGGAATTTAACTCCCGCTCAAATTCCGTCAGTTTTTCCTGACAGCATTCCGGAAGCTCAGCCAGCTTAAATTCTGTCTGTTTTTCATCTTCCTGCCTCATTTTTTCCCTCCTCTCACGCATTTTCTTTAGTATGCGCAAAAAAGAGCCCCCGCATACCTGCGGATGCCTGAACATGCAGGCCCCGCTTTCTGTAGTGACTCTCTTCTCTTTCCAATCCTTTAATTCTGATGATATGTCTCCAGGAAATCTCCCAGCTCGTTCATCGCTTTTATCAGATCCATTTTTCTCGGCAGATATACGATCCGGAAATGATCCGGCTCCACCCAGTTAAATCCGCTTCCCTGCACAATCAGGATCCGTTTCTCCCGCAGAAGATCCAGTGCAAACTGCTCGTCGTTGGTGATGTTAAACCGTTTCGTATCGATCTTCGGGAAAATGTAAAAGGCAGCGCTTGGTTTCACAGCGGAAAGCCCCGGAATGTTCTGAACCGCCTCATAAACACATTCTCTCTGATCATAGATCCTTCCTCCGGGAACCAGATATTCCTCCACGCTCTGATACCCGCCCAGAGCCGTCTGCACAATAGCCTGCGCCGGCACATTGGAGCAGAGGCGCATATTGGAGAGCATATTAAGCCCCTCAATATAACCCTTTGCTTTTTCTTTGGCGCCGCTTAAGATCATCCAGCCCACCCGGAATCCCGCTACCATATGGGATTTGGAAAGCCCGCTGAACGTGACGCAGAAGACGTCCGGAGCCAGGGAAGCAATCGAAGTATGCTTCAGCCCGTCCATCACCAGACGGTCATAGATCTCATCGCTGAAGATGATCAGCTCATGCTCCCGCGCGATCTCCACGATCTCTTCCAGGATCGAATCCGGATAAAGGGCGCCGGTGGGATTGTTGGGGTTAATGATTACAATAGCCTTAGTTCTGTCCGTGACCTTGCTTTTGATATCCTCAATATCCGGATACCAGTTTGACTGTTCATCACAGATATAGTGAACCACCTTGCCGCCGGACAGCGTCGCTGTTGCCGTCCACAGCGGATAATCGGGAGCCGGAATGAGGATCTCATCCCCGGTATTTAAAAGCGCCTGCATACAGAGATTGATCAGCTCGCTGACCCCGTTTCCAGTATAAATATCATTCACGTCCACACCGGGGATCTTCTTTAACTGCGCATACTGCATGATCGCCTTTCTGGCTGAGAAAAGTCCCCTGGAATCCGAATACCCCTGACACTCCCGGATGGAACGCCGCATATCCAGAATCACTTCCTCCGGAGCGTTGAACCCGAAGGGCGCGGGATTTCCGATATTCAGCTTCAGAATATGTTTTCCCTCTTCCTCCATCCGTCCAGCCTCATCCACCACCGGCCCTCTCACGTCATACAGCACATTATCCAGTTTTGAGGACTTTTCAAATTTTCTCATTTTCTTTTCTCCCCTTTCCTGTTTTTCACAAACAGAATCCACACAAGTCCGCTTACTGCCATCAGAATCGGATAAAAGCAGTACGGAATAATATCAAAAGGCGTCATGGCAACTCCGCTCACTGCCGTAGCCAGACTGGCTGCCGACAGCAGCTGCGCCCCGTAGGGAATCAGCCCCTGCCCCACCGAGGTGAACATATCCAGAAGAGAGGCGCTTCTCCTGGGACTGATATCAAATTCCTCGCTGATCTCCTTGGCAATCGGTCCCGCCATCACGATAGCCACCGTATTATTTGCCGTACACAGATCGATCAGAAGAGCAAGAGACGCAATTCCCAGCTCTCCGCCCCGTTTTCCCTTTACCCGTTTCTTAATAAAATCCAGGATAAACTGGATTCCGCCCATCTCTCTTACCAGAGAGACAATACAGGCCACCACAAGGGAAATCACCGTGATGTCATACATACCCATGATTCCGCCGGAATTGTCCATCTGCGGCCCCTGCGCCACCACCTTGAACATATCTGCCGGAAGAATAGAACCGGTAGCCACGCCCACGATCAGGGAGAGCACCGTTCCTCCGATCAGCACCAGAAAGACGTTAAATCCGATCAGCGCTCCCACCAGCACTACCACATAGGGCAGTACCTTCCAGAGATTGTAAGAGAGTTCTTCTTCCAGAACAAAATCGCCGCCGCTTGCAAGCACCAGGAATAAAACCATAGTCACCAGCGCCGCCGGAAGCACAATAAGAAAATTCTCCCGGAATTTATCTTTCATCTCACAGCCCTGGGTTTTTACCGCCGCAATGGTCGTGTCCGAGATCATAGAGAGGTTATCTCCAAACATCGCCCCGCACATCACCGCGCCCACGCAGAGCGCCATGGAATACCCGGTTTTCTGGGCGATTCCCACCGCAATGGGGGCCAGCGCCGCGATCGTCCCCATGGAAGTACCCATAGATACGGAAATAAAGCAGCCAATGATGAAAAGCCCCACCACCGCCACTCCGGAAGGCAGAATGGAAAGACCCAGATTCACTGTGGAATCTGCTCCGCCCGCTGCTGTAACAGCCCCGGAGAAAGCTCCTGCCGCCAGAAAGATCAGGCACATGGTAATAATATTGTCATCTCCCACACCCTTCGCAATCATATGGATCTTTTCATTAAATGTGTGCTTCCGATCCTGCAGAAAGGCCACAAAGAGGGCGATCAGAAATGCCAGTATTGCCGGCATACTGTAGAAATCACCGCTGATAAATCCCGCTCCCAGAAAAAATACCAGGAAAACTCCGATCGGCAGCAGAGCCGCCGCACTTCCTTTTTGCGTCTGAATCTTATTTTTCTCTTCCATACGCTCCCCTATCGTTCTTTTTATTTTCAGGCCAGCATCATCCTGTCATTGGCAAATTCGCCCCCGCTGGCCTGTTCAAACTTGGCCAGCAGATCTGATACCTGAAGTTTTTTCTTTTCTTCCCCCGACACATCGTAGATCACCCGTCCCTCGTGCATCATGATCAGGCGGTTGCCCATGCGGATCGCGTCCTTCATATTGTGCGTAACCATCATGGCGGTCAGATTGTTCTCCGCGATCATGCGGTCCGTCAGCTCCAGAACCTTCGCCGCAGTCTTGGGATCCAGAGCTGCCGTATGCTCATCCAGGAGCAGAAGATCCGGTTTCTTCAAGGTGGCCATCAGCAGGGTCAGCGCCTGTCTCTGTCCTCCGGAGAGCAGTCCTACTTTGGCGCTCATACGCTCCTCCAGCCCCAGTCCCAGAGCCGCCAGCGCCTCCTTATAAACTGCCTGTTCCTTTTTCGTGACGCCCCAGCCCAGCCCTCTTCTTTTGCCCCGGCGCATAGCCAGCGCCAGATTCTCCTGGATCTCCATCCCGGCTGCCGTTCCCTTCATGGGATCCTGAAACACTCTCCCGAGATAGCGGGCTCTTCTGTGTTCCGGCATATGGGTCAGGTTTTCTCCATTTAGCACGACCTTCCCCTGGTCAATGGGATATACCCCGGCGATCATGTTTAACGTAGTGGATTTTCCCGCGCCGTTTCCGCCTATGATCGTCACAAAATCTCCGTCCTTCAGATGCAGGTTAACCCCGTTTAAAGCCGGCTTCTCATTTACCGTTCCTCTGTTAAATGTTTTTCTCACATTTATTAATTCCAGCATTTACTCGTCCCCCTCCACATATGACCGCTTCATCTTCCACTTCTGCATCAGAACGGGAACGCTCAGCGCAACCGCCACAAAGACGGCGGAAAACAGTTTCATATCGTTGGCTTTCATGCCAAGGCGGAGCACAACAGCACGGATGGCAAAGTAAAGGACAGAGCCCACCACAGCCGAAGACAGTTTGCTTCCAAAGGAAATCAGTCTGCCCATAAGAACTTCGCCGATCACAATGGCCGCTAGCCCCACTACGATGGCTCCCACACCGCTGTTGATATCGCCGTATTTGTTCATCTGAGCCACCAGGCCGCCGGAGAGTCCCACCAGACCGTTGCTGATCATAAGCGCCAGCATCTTCGTCCCTTTCGTATTTACCCCCAGCGCCCGGATCATATCCTCATTATTTCCCGTGGCACGGAGCGCCGCTCCCACCTCAGTTCCAAAAAACCAGTAAAGAAGCAGGATCACTGCCGCGGCGATCAGAAGTCCCAGGATCAGAACCACCGTCGCCTGGTTCATGCCGGTTTTATCCACCCATACACTGAAAATGGTATCCTTTTTCAGGATCGGCATATTGCTGGCACCGTCCAGGATCCTCAGATTCACAGACCAGAGACCCAGCTGGGTGAGAATCCCCGCCAGGATCGCCGGGATCCCGCAGACGGTATGAAGAAAACCTGTAACCGCTCCGGCTGCCATCCCTGCCGCTCCGGCCAGCAGAGCCGCCAGAAGCGGGTTCATGTCATACTTTACGATCAGAAGGGCACATACCACACTGCCCAGGGCAAAACTTCCATCCACCGTAAGATCCGCAATATCCAGGATCTTATAGGTAATGTACACCCCCAGCACCATAATGCCCCAGATAATCCCCTGAGAAACTGCCCCTTCCATAGAAACAAGAAAACCTGACATCTCTATCTCCTATCCCCGGATCTAAAAGTCAAGAGAAGGCCGCCGCAGAATGTATCTGCCTTGTACCTTCCGCCACAGCCTCTCTTACCTTTTACATTCGATTTTGTTATTTTATCACGCTAAACCGGAAACGTCAATTCCCAGCAGTTCTGCCGTATCTTCATTTACTACTAATTTCAGCTCCTCCTCCGGCAGATATCCGATGGGCAGATCCCCCGGCTCGGCCTCTCCCTTCAGAATCTTCACGGCCATCTCACCGGCCATGTGTCCGATCTCATAATAGTCGATGCTGTAAGTGGCCAGTCCTCCGGCCGTCACCATATTCTCCTCACCGCAGATCGTGGGAAGTTTGTTTTCGTTGGCAATCATAGCCACCGTGGCCATTGCATTGGAGATCACGTTGTCCGTGGGCACATAGATCGCATCCACTTTCCCCACCATGGACTCCACCACCGTCTGGATCTCACCGGAATTGGCCACCGTGTAATCCACCGTCTCAATTCCTGCTTTTTTGCAGGTTTCTGCCACCAGTTCCGCCTGCAGCTTGGAGTTGGCCTCCGCAGAACAGTAAAGAACAGCCACTTTCTTCGCATCGGGAATCAGCTGCTGCAAAAGCTCCACCTGCTTCTCCACCGGATTCATATCGGAAGTTCCGGTCACATTCCCTCCCGGCGCCTCGTTGCTCTCCACCAGATCTGCCTCTGCCGGATCCGTCACTGCCGTCAGAACCACCGGAATCTCCGAAGTAAGTCCCGCTACTGCCTGTGCTGCCGGCGTAGCAATGGTAAAGATCAGATCCTTCTTATCATCTACCATCTTCTGACCGATTGTCAGTGTGGCACTGCTGTCACCGGAAGCATTCTGCTGATCGATCTCGCAGTCCAGTCCCGACTCCTCAAGCGCGGCCACAAACCCTTCGTTGGCCTCATCAAGAGCCGCATGCTGGGTATACTGGAACACACCGATCTGATACGTCTTTCCATCCCCGGAATCCTCCGCTGTCCCGCCGGAAGCCGCCGGTTCCCCCTCTTTCTTATCTCCGCCGCAGCCAGTCAGAGCCGCAGCTGCCATCACTGCCGTCAGCGTCACCGCCGCATACTTCTTCCAGAATTTCTTTTTCATAATCCCACTCCTCCACTTTAACTTTCTACACTTTAAACCATTAAAGTTTTATGGGTAAAATTATAGCAGTATGATTCTTTGAAGTCAATTCTAATTTAACATTTTTTTCAATTCATCCATAAAAGTATTCACATCTTTAAATTCCCGATATACCGACGCAAAACGGACATATGCCACCGAATCCAGATTCTTTAATTTATTCATCACGATCGTTCCGATTTCTGTACTCGGTATCTCTCTGTCCTCACGGCTGAAAATTTCTGCCTCCACCTCATCGATCAGCGCTGTGATCTGCTTGGCCGGAATGGGTCTTTTGTGGCAGGCCCGCAGGATGCCTCCCTCAATTTTGGATCTGTCATACTGCTCCCGGTTCATATCTTTTTTAATCACGATCAGCGGTATCGTCTCCACTTTCTCATATGTTGTAAAACGTTTGCCGCATTCGTCACACTGACGTCTTCTGCGGATGGCATTGTTGTCCTCCACCGGCCGTGAGTCCACAACCCTTGTGTTATCCTGATTGCAAAATGGACATTTCATACAATATATCCCCCGTACTTCCCAAAGTTTTTTTCAGTATAATACATTCCCCGCCCTCCGTCAAACATAACATAAAAGAAAAGGGTTCTGTGATCATGCGCGTATGCGAACTGAAACAAAAAGAAGTGATCAACTGCTGCACCTGCAGAAATCTGGGCTGCCCGGTGGACCTCTCCTTCGACTGTAAAACCGGCTGCATCAAAGCCCTGATCCTCCCCGGGCCCGGAAAGGTTTTCTGTCTTCTGGGCCGGGAGAGCGAGTACATCATTCCCTGGGAGTGCGTCCGCCAGGTCGGAGAGGATATCATTCTGGTTGAGATCCGGGAGGACAGCTGCCTGCACGACTGCACCTGAGACACACCTTTACAAGACAGAAGAAACGAAGGGATGCAGATCTTCCGACCCGCATCCCTTCGTTTCTTCTGTCTTTTTACTATGTATCATAAAATCGACTGATATTGTCTGTCTTTATTTACTCGCTGGTAAGATATTTTTCAATGCATCTCATGGCGTCTGCCTCATCGCAGCCTTCCACAGAGACGGTAACTTCCTCTCCCGTATCCAGCCCCAGCGTCATCATTCCCATAATACTCTTGGCATTTACTTTCTTGTTTCCGCTCTCCACATGTACGCTGCTTTTAAACTGACTTGCCACCTGTACCAGCATTGCAACCGGTCTGGTCTCCAATCCGCTGGCTAATTGGATCGTAATCTGCTTTTTAATCATAATAACTCCTCCTTGTTTCCCTTCAGCTCTCTGGCAATCTCGCTCAGCTTCCTCAGACGGTGATTGACACCGGATTTTCCCACCTGAGGTTTCAGCATCATTCCCAGTTCTTTCAGAGTAGCTTCCGGAAACTCCAACCGCAACTCTGCAATTTCCTCCAGTCCTTCCGGCAGACTGGACAGTCCTCGCGTATCTCTGATGTACCGTATATCCTCTGCCTGTTTCAGAGCGGCGTGAACAGTCTTATTGATATTTGCTGTCTCACAGTTCACCTTCCGGTTCACACTGTTTCGCATATCCTTCAAAATCCGGATATTCTCCAGCTTCATCAGTGAGATCCCCGCCCCCATCAGACCCAGCAGCTCTACGATCTGCGCACCCTCTTTTACATACACCACATAGTATTTCTTGCGTTCTACCACCTTGGCGTCGATGGAAAAGCTCCGGATCAGTTCTTTTAACTGGCCGGCTTTCTCTTCCTCCTGGCAGGCAATCTCAAAATGATAAAATTTCTCAGGATCGCTGATCGATCCCGCCATGAGAAACGCCCCCCGCAGATACGCTCTTTTGCAGCAGTTCTGCTGTATCACAAGAGGAGACACTGCCGGAAAGACCCCCGTCTTCTCCAGCTGCGGGGACAAAAGCTTGGCCGCCTGCAGCACTTTCAGAATCTCCCCGTGACCGGACACGGACACAGAATAAGTATTTCCTCTCTTCGGGCTCCTGCCGGAACCGGAAAAGATTTCTCTGTTTATCTTAAAGGTTTTTCCCAGTAATGTAAAGTACTTTTTCGCGACAGATTCATTTTCTGTAGGAATTACCATAGAAAAATTTCCCTGTACATCTTTTACGATCTGCCCGCCCAGCGACAGAACCGCCGCCAGCTCTGCCACCTGGCAGTGTCGGGCTCCCGGCATCTGCCGGCACAGCTCTTCCTTCACCTCTCTGGAAAAAGAGATTTCTTCTGTTTTTTCTTTATTTTCCACGGCCGGCATCCTTTTCCACATCTCTGTGCTCCGCCCGCACACCAATGTCCTCCATGGTCCGCAGACGCTCATACAGCGCGTTCGCCAGCGTAACGGAACGGTGCTTGCCTCCGGTACAGCCAATCCCGATCACCAGCTGATTTTTGCCCTCCCCGATATAATTGGGAATGAGAAAACGGATCAGATCTTCCGTCTTGTCCAGAAATACCCCGCTCTGAGGGCAGTTCATCACAAAATCCCGTACCGGCTTGTCATTTCCCGAGTAGGGTCTTAATTCTTCTATGTAATAGGGATTCGGCAGGAAGCGCACGTCAAACACCAGATCGGCATCACTGGGGATCCCGTATTTGAACCCGAAGGAAAGTACCGTCACAATCAGGTTTTTAAACCCCTGATTCTGAACAAAAATCCTGTCTATCTCCTGCTTTAATTCCCGGGACAGAAGCTGGCTGGTGTCAATAATATAATCTGCCCTCTTTTTAAGAAATGCCAGCTTTTCCCGCTCCCGGGCAATCCCCACGTCCACCCTTCCGGTCCGATCCAGGGGATGATTTCTCCTGGTCTCTTTGTAGCGCTTCACAAGCACCTGGTCTTTCGCGTCAAGGAAGAGGATCTCATGGTCGATTCCCTCGGCCCGCAGTACATCCAGCACACCGGAGAGCTGTTCAAAAGACTGTCCGCTTCTCACATCCAGCCCCACAGCCACCTTGCTGATCTCCCCGGACCCTCCCTCCAGAGCTAGGCGGGCAAATTTTTCCACCAGAGGAATGGGCAGATTATCCACGCAGAAATACTCCGCATCTTCCAGTATTTTAAGAGCTGTACTCTTTCCCGCGCCGGACATTCCCGTCACTATCACAAAACGCATGTTTCTTCCTCCGTCCGCTATTCTCCAAATTCTCCCAGGAAGCGCACCTCAGGCTCCAGCTCCACCCCAAAGCGGGCTTTCACCTTTTCCTGCACATCCCGGATCAGCCGGTGCACGTCCCCGGCAGTGGCTCCCCCTGCGTTGATCACAAAGCCGCAGTGCTTTTCTGATATCTGCGCGCCTCCTACCCGGTAGCCTCTAAGGCCTGCATCCATAATAAGCTTCCCGGCAAAATATCCTTCCGGCCGCTTAAAAGTACTGCCTGCGCTGGGATATTCCAGCGGCTGTTTGGACACCCGCCGTTCTTTCAGATCTTCCATGCAGGCGCGGATCTCCTCCCGGTTCCCTTCTTTTAACTCCAGCTCTGCTTCCAGCACAATATAACCTTTTTTCTTCACAATGCTGATCCGGTATCCCAGCTCCAGCTCTTCTGCCTCTAAGGACAGCTCTTCTCCCTCCGGAGTTAAAACCACCGCCCGCTTTAAGACCTGTTTCATCTCTCCGCCGTAGGCGCCCGCGTTCATCATCACCGCTCCGCCCATGGTTCCCGGGATCCCGGAGGCAAATTCCAGACCGGTCAGCCCGTTTTTAAGCGCTTCCGCCGCCGCCTTCGACAGAAGGGTTCCCGCTTTCACCCGCAGGCAGCAGCCTTCCACACTGCAGCCGCACAGGTTTTTATAAATCTGGATCACCGCTCCCCGGTACCCCCGGTCGCTGACCAGAAGATTGCTGCCGTTTCCCAGGATAAACCAGGGCAGCCCTTCCTCTCTGCAGACTTCCAGGATCCGGCAGATCTCCGCTCCACTTTCCGGGCACAGATAATAATCTGCCGGCCCTCCGATCCGAAACGTCGTGTGCTCTGCCATAGGCTCCTCACTGCGCACGCGGCCGCTGCCCAGTATCTCGCAAAATTTATGATAAATTTCTTCTCTCACCGATTCTCTCCTGTATCTTTTTCTCTATATTTACGTTATTTTTTCAGCTGTATGCCTGTCAGATCCCGGATCACTTCCCCCGCGATCATAAGACCTGCCACTCCCGGAACGAAAGAGACGCTTCCCGGAACCGGATGTCCGGTATTTCCCTTGGTCTCCAGGTTTCTGCCCTTCTGCACCGCCACCGGCTCCCGGGAGTAGAGAACCTTTACCTTCTTTATTCTCCGCTTCCGAAGTTCTGTGCGGATCACCTTGGCCAGCGGGCAGACACTGGTTTTGGAAATATCCGTGATCTCAAAGCGGGCGGGATTTAATTTATTTCCCGTGCCCATGCAGGACAGGATCGGAACTCCCGCCTCCTTTGCCTTCTCGATCAGAAGCAGCTTGGAACTTACGGTGTCAATGGCGTCCACGATATAATCATAACTCTTAAAATCAAACAGATCTGCCGTCTCTTTATTATAAAAAGTCTGGTACGTGTAAACCAGAATCTGGTCGTCGATATCATGGATCCGCCGCTTGGCCGCCTCCGTCTTCGGCATCCCGATCGTGGAAGCCAGGGCATAGAGCTGGCGGTTTATATTTGTCTCCGAGATCTCATCATTATCCACCAGGATCAGATTCCCCACTCCGCTGCGGGCAAGTGCCTCTGCCACATAGGAACCCACTCCTCCCAGCCCGAACACGGCTACCCGCGCCCCAGCCAGAAGTTTCATATTATCTTCCCCCAATAATAATTCTGTTCTTACGTATCTTTCCACTGGCATTCTCTCCTAACAATTATTTATCCATTATACTATCATCCGGAAGAAAGTGCAAGACAGATGGGCTGTCGGATGGGGGAAGCATCTTCTGCCATTCTCTTAGTCTTTCATTTTGGGACGGCTGATCAGACTTGCCAGGTAGCCAAAGATAAGCGCTGCACTGATTCCTGCGGCGCTGGCCGTAAACCCTCCGGTAAAGAGTCCCAGAAATCCCTGTTCCTCCACGGCCTTCTTTACCCCCTCATAGAGGAGGTTTCCAAATCCCAGCAGGGGAACCGTCGCCCCCGCCCCCGCGTAATCTGCAAACGGTTTGTAGATTCCCAGAAACCCCAGCAGCGATCCGCTGCACACCAGCAGTACCATCACTCTTCCCGGCAGCAGTTTTGTGCGGTCCAGCAGAATCTGTACCAGTGCGCAGATCAGTCCTCCCACCCAGAATGCATTGATATAGTCCATATTCTATCCCTCCTCATGCTCCAGGATCACCCCGTGGGCAATCCCGGGAACACTCTGTCCTTCATAAAAACTAAGTTTTGACATCAGCGCTCCTGTGGGAACGAATAAAATCCGTTTCCATTCTCCTGAGGCAATACGCGGCAGAATATAGCCGGCCAGCACGCTGGCCGCGCACCCGCAGCCGCTTCCTCCCGCATGGGTATCCTGGTTTTCAGGGTCAAAGATCTCCCTCCCGCAGTCCATGTGCTGCCCGCAGATATCCCAGCCTTCCTCCCTCATCAGGTCAAAGAGGATCTGCTGCCCCACCTGCCCCAGATCGCCGGTTATAATCCGGTCGTAATCCTCCGGCTGTCTCTGAAAGTCAGCCAGGTTCCGGCTTATGGTATCGCAGGCTGCCGGAGCCATGCATGCCCCCATATTCTGGGAATCTTTCAGACCGAAATCCACAATCTTCCCAGTGGTAAGCCCTGTGATCCTCACCTTTCCCTTCTTTCCCGTCACCACACAGGCTCCGCTGCCCGTCACAGTCCAGCTGGCTGAGAGCGGGCGCTGGTTCCCGTAATCAAGGGGAAAGCGGAACTCTTTCTCTGCCGCCCCGAAATGGCTGGAGGTAAGAGCCAACACTGGATCCGCGTACCCTCCCGCCACAGCCATAGAGGCCATGGAAAGGGCTTCCCCCATAGTAGAGCAGGCGCCAAAAAGTCCGTAGAGCGGGCGCTCCAGAGAGGCTAGCCCGAATGTAGACGCCACGCACTGCGCCAGAAGATCCCCGGCATAGATCACTCGAATCTCTTTCATGGAAAGTCCGGCCTTCTTCACCGCCAGTCTGGCCGCCTCCGTCTGCAGCCGGCTCTCCGCCTCCTCCCAGGTATTGCAGCCGCACAGCGGATCCACCTCAATCCGGTCAAAACAGCTCCCCAGAGGGCCTTCCCCCTCTTTCTTTCCCACCACCGCGCCAAATCCTGAGACGTAGATCGCCCGGTCAAATTCTATACTCTGCGTTCCTCTCATCTGACTCATCCCAACATTCCTCCCGTTATTTTACCCAGCCAGTACAGAAATCCCAACAGCCAGGAAACAAAAATCCCATACAGGATCACCGGCCCGGCAATCGTAAAAATCTTGCAGCCGATGCCAAACACCTGCCCCTCCTTCTGATACTCAATCGCCGGAGCCGCCACAGAATTGGCAAACCCGGTGATGGGAACCAGCGTCCCCGCGCCTCCGAATTTTGCCAGTTTCCCATAGAGATGAAAACCGGTGGCCACCACACTTAAAAAGATCAGGATCAGAGAAGTCCATGTTCCCGCATCCTTCCCGTTCAGTCCATACTGATCCATACAGAGATTTTGAATCGCCTGCCCCAGCACGCAGATCCCTCCCCCTACCAGAAAAGCCCGCATCATATTGACCGGCAGGCTGTGTTTTGGCGTCACCCGGCTTACATACTCCTCATACTGTTTTTTCTTTTTTTCACTGTTCAGGTTCTTCATCTAAAACCATCCTTTCGCAAAAAATAAAAGGGAACCCAAAAATTTCCCCAGAGCCATGGACAGAATGACCAGTCCGGTTCCCACCGTCAGTCCCACCCTCCTGGCCAGAATTGCATAGATATTCACGATTTCTCCCAGCGCCACGATCCAGCTTCCCAGAAAGATGCCGAAAAACAGACCGCAGAAAATAAGTCCCGCTTCGCCCAGCGGTAAAGGGATCCTGTAGATCCAGAACAGATTTCCCAGAAATGCTCCCGCCACCGCACAGTCTTCATAAAGCTTCACCCGCTCCGCCGTCCTTGTGATTCCCGCATACCGGGGCACGATCCGCAGGCTGATCATAAAGGCCACCACACCGCTGGCTATCACTGCTCCGGAAAACAGCCCCACAAGCGCCAGCAGAATCTGCCCGGTCATGGATGCTCTCCTTTCCGGTCCTCCTGATCCACCAGCGTTGTATTCACCTGATCCTCATACATCCGCATCTCCACTTCCATGGGCGTGGGATCCGAAGTCAGCTTTGCCGGGCCAAAATGATTAAAAAAGAAGACAGCCCCCAGCCCGATGCCGATGGAATAGAACAGTTCCAGAACGGAAAATCCCGCCGCTTCCCTCCCCGTAAAATGAGTATAAATATGAGAAAACAAAGACGGCACGTCCACATCTGTATTGAACGTCATAATAGAAAAGGCCGCTCCCAGAAAAGTAACGACGCAGACCAGCAGCGTCTTGATCCAGGGCCAGATTCTGCTTTTCTTTCCCGGCTTTTCAAAGGTGATGAGAAATTCCGCCTCTCCCAGATGGGTGACTTCCACATTTTCCAGATGTCTCTGTACCAGCTCAATCAAAGTGACGGCTGTGACCACATACCGGCCGTACTGCCCCGCCGGGATCCGCATCACCTTCAGCGCCTTTGCCCGAGCCAGCACATGAGGATCCGCACAGGTAAGCCGGGCAATCTCCCCCAATGCCACAGATTCTCCGGTGACCTTCACATTTTTCTCTGTGGCCAGATAGAGCGTTTCACTCATCTGCCTCCCCCTCCCAGCAGACTGCCTTTACCAGGGTTCCCCTGGGAAGTTCCCGATCTGCCGACTGACTCAGAAAATAGATTACAATACCTGCAAACACAGTCAGAAGAAACAGAAGCCCGGTAAAAATCCACACTTTCCTTTTTTTCGTCATAAGGTTCACTCCTCTTTGTCATTTGCTTCTAGTATTTAATTTTAGAACGGAAATTATACAGATTTCGTATGGGAAATCCTTTTGCACGAATCCCATCCGTTGTCTTCGTGCAAAAGGAAAAACAGATAATGACCTGATATGATTTTACAGCTTCTTCCTCAGTTCTTTTAAGATTCTTTTTTCCATCCGCGATACCTGAACCTGAGAAAGCCCCAGTTCCCGGGCGATCTCCGTCTGCGTCCTCTCCTGAAAAAAGCGCTGATACAAAAGAGTCCTCTCCTTAGCCGGAAGCTGGGAAAGCATTTCCTCCAGCAAAAGCCGGTTCATCATTTCCTCCTGCTGATCCCTCCCGCTCTCCAGCTTATCCTCCAGGCAGATACTGCTGCCATCCCCCTGAAAGATCGTCTGCTGCAGGGACTCCACCTCCGCCCCGGACTCCATCGCCAGCACCAGTTCTTCCCGGTCTGCCTGCAGGGCAGCCGCAATCTCTGTCAGCGTAGGTTCTCTGCCCAGTTTCCGCTCCAGCTCTTCCCTCGCCATATAAGCTTTTCCCGCTGTCTCCTTCAGTGTCCTGCTCACCTTTATCATCCCGTCGTCCCTCAGAAACCGCTTAATTTCTCCGGTGATCATGGGAACTGCATAGGTAGAAAAACGAACCTCAAAAGAGGGATCAAACTTGTCCACCGCTTTGATAAGACCAATACTCCCGATCTGAAACAGATCCTCCTGTTCGATCCCCCGCCCCAGAAAACGCCGGGCCACCGCATATACCAGTCCCATATTTTCTTTGATTAACGTATCTCTCGCTTCCTTATCCCCTTGGTGTGCCAATTGTATCAGGGAAAGGGTATGATCCATGCATCCTCCTTTACGCTTCAAAGGGATGGGCCGCGCCGATCCGCTTTTTCATATGAACCTCTGTGCCTGCTCCTGCCTGAGAGACTACCACCACCTCATCCATGAACGCCTCCATAAATGCAAATCCCATGCCGGAACGGTCCAGTTCCGGTTTTGTGGTAAATAAGGGCTCCATCGCTTTCTTCACATCCGGGATCCCTCTTCCCTCATCCGATACGGTCACATACAGGTCTCTGCCCACCGTCCTGCAGTCCACCCGTATCTTTTTCACCTCATTTTCATAACCGTGGATAATCGCGTTGGTGATCGCCTCAGACAGCGCCGTCTTCACATCCGCCACCTCCTCCAGCGTGGGGTTGAGCTGAGTACAGAAAGCCGCCACCGCTACCCGGGCGAATCCTTCGTTACAGGAGCGGCTGTCAAAGGTAATGCTCATTTCATTGGTGTTCTCCATATTCTTCTCCTTTCTATTCCCCTTTATGGCTCCAGATTGCTTCCCGATTGACCGGAATCAGTTTATACAGTCCTGACAGGCGGAAGATCCTGTCAATCCGCTCTCCCACATGGACGGCGCTGACCTTCCCGCCCAGACAGCCCATGTTCCGGTAACGCCCCATGATCACTCCAATTCCGGAACTGTCCATAAAGACGGTCTCCTGAAAATCGAAAATCACCTGTTTTAACTGCTGTTTTTCCAGGATCTGATCCGCCCCCTGCCGAATCGGTTCCGCATTATGATGATCCAGCTCCTCCGGCACATGGATCACCAGACTGTTTCCTCTCACCTCAAATAATTCCCTGTTCATACCTGTTCTCCTCTCTTTTCTCTTATTTTCCTGCCTGCACTCCCGTTTTAAGGTACGAAAAAAGGACCCTGCACGCTTCTGTGCAAAAGTCCTTCTCTCTTAGAAGTTTCTCTTATTGTCCTTCCGCCGGTGCTCCGTTTCCGGCCGCCGCTCCTTCTTCCTGCGGTGCCCCGTTTCCGGCCGCCGCGCCTTCGCCGGCATCCGCTCCCGTGCCTTCTCCATTTCCGCCTTCTCCGCCTTCTGCAGGCTCAGACGCTCCCCCGGAAGCCACCTTCTTCTCCAGCATGCTCACGTAAGACTCTGCCTCCGTTCCTCTTCTGGTGCCCTTATTTTCCTCAGCCAGCTGCTTTAAGAGCTCCAGCGCTTCCGGATACTGCTCATTTAACCGGTAAGCATGCGCCAGATAATATTTGGCCTTATAATCCGTTCCGTCCAGTTCCACTGCTTTTTTCAGGGATTCGATAGCCGCCGGATAATCCTTGGCTGAATAGGCCTGTGTTCCGGTACTGTAGTACCTCTTAAAGAGGGTTCCCTTCACTCCATTCTGAATCGTATCATACAGCTCCCGGGACTCCACGGAAAGAAGATCTGCATTGATCGTCTCCAGTGCATTTACCGTCTGATCAAAATTTCCCGCATTGTAAGCCTCGCTGGCCTTGATCAGATTTTCATAGGCCGCCACCTTCTCCTCCGCCTGAGCGATCTGCTCATTCGCCGAGTCTACCGTCTCCTGGGACTGGGCGATCTCCTCTTCTTTTTTTGCCAGTTCTGCCGCTTGGCTGGCCTGAGCATTGCTGTAGCCTACTACCTTCTCATTGGCCTCCCGGTTGATCCGCTGGGTTGTGGCCGGCACGATCAGAAACCAAAGAACGCAGGCGCCGATCACCAGGCCCAGCCCCACATTCATCAGTGTGGCAAAGGCTGAACTTTCCCGGAAAGCCGGAGGCTGGATAATAATCTCATTGTCCACCTGATAGGTCGAAGACTCCTCCGCTTCAGCGTGGCGCCTCTCCCGCAGCGTCCAGCGGGAATCCAGATTGGTAGCCGTACCGGTCTTTTCTTCCACCTCTTTCAGATAACGAAGGGTGGTGGAATTTGTCCGGTCGATCCGGATCGCCTTTTTCAGGATCTTCCTGGCCTTCTCGTACTTTTCCTGATGGATATAGATCAGCGCCAGCAAGTGATGCGCCTTGATCAGCCGGTGATTCTGCTGAATAATCTTTTTCAGCTGGATCACCGCCACATCCTCATTGCCTTCCCGGCAGCACCGGAGCGCCTCGTTAAACTTCTTGATACTCAGGTTGATGGAATCCAGCTTGTTGGCCTCCTTCTGAAGCCGCTCAATATAATCTGATGCCAGATTATCTTTTCTCTGGAAATTTTTGCTGATGATCCACTCACTCAGCGCGGATACTGCCTCACCCATCTCATAATAGACAAGCCCCAGAAGGTTTCGGGCAGGAATATTCAGCTTATTAAATTTCAGACTGCGCAAAAGAAGATCCTCCGCCCCGGAGAGATCCCGGATCTGCGCCTTTTCCAATCCCTGATTATAATATAAATTCGACAGGTGTTCCGCCTTTTTCTGCTGCTGTACATTTTTCCCACAGCTGGGACAGTACATGGAACGTCCAAGGGGGGCACCGCAGTTCATACAGTTCATTCGTACTCCTTACCTTCTGTCCGCATGGGCTTATGACCGGGACGCACCAGATCCTTCATCAGATCAATCACATCCGTCAGATCCTGATTGTAAATAGCATTTTCCACCTCATCCACGTCCAGACTGGGTTTGAATTTTTTCAGTTCCTCTTCATAATTCAGCATATCTTCTCCTCCCTGAGGGACGCTTTGATCTCTCCGATCAGATACAGAGATCCCACACAGAAAACCATTCCGTCCTCTTTCAGTTCCAGCGCTTCCCGCAGAGCCTGCCCCGGAACGGGATTGGCTCTGACACATGGCACGCCCTGACGGACGAAGCGTTCTGCCAGTTTCTCTGCCGGAATCTCCCTTGTTCCTCCGATCTGCGTCGTCACCACCGCCTGAGGCCTGATCTTTTCGCAGACCAGGCGGATCATCTCCTCATACTGTTTATCCGCCACCGCGGAAAATAAAAGCACGATCCGGTTTTCCTTCCGAAAATGTTCCACCGTCTCAACAAAGCGGGCGACTCCGTCCGCATTGTGAGCGCCGTCCACGATCACGCCCGGGAGGATCGTCTCCATCCGCCCCGGCCATTTCACCTTCCGGATCCCCTCCTGCAGTTTCTCATCCTCGATCCCGTGCACCGGGCGAAGGATCTGCATGGTATAAAAAGCAAGGGAGGCGTTCATCATCTGATAACGGGCTATATAGGGGATCTCCAGCGGGATTCCCTGAAAAGTAAAGGAAATCCCGTCCCGCCCCTGCCGGATCAGCCGATACTGTTCTGCCGTAAGCGCATAGAAAGGACTTTCTTCCTCCCTGGCTTTTCTTTTGATCACTTCCGTCGTCTTCCGCACATGCCCGTCACAGATAACCGGGACACCGGGCTTTATGATGCCTGCCTTTTCCACTGCAATCTCTTCCAGGGTATTTCCCAGATACTCCATATGATCCATGCTAATGGACGTCAGAATGCAGGCCAACGGCCGCTTCACCGCATTGGTAGCGTCAAGTCTTCCGCCCAGTCCCGTCTCCATAACCAGGTACTCGATCCCTTCCCGGCGGAAGATTTCCATCCCCATAAGAAAAAGTGTCTCAAAATAACTGGGATGCTCCACCCCCTCTGCCCCGGCTTCCTCAATCACCTGTTTCACCCGCAGGAAAGCTTCCAGAAACGTCTCGTCCGATACCTCTTTCCCGTTTACCTGAAACCTCTCATTGATCCTGACCAGATGCGGAGAAGTAAAAAGGCCGACCCGGTATCTGTCTCTTATACACATCTGACGCTGCCGACGATCTTA
>URYM01000013.1 GCA_900552095.1 uncultured Blautia sp.
TAAGATCGTCGGCAGCGTCAGATGTGTATAAGAGACAGGAACAGGGATCGGCATGGGCGGCGCGATCCAGATTGCCACTTCCCGGGGAAAAAAAGAAGAAGAAACTGCCTTTTCCTTTCTTGGAAATACGCTGCTTCTTCTCTTCGCCGCATGGATCGGCGTGACCGCCCTGCTTCTTTTCTCCTATAAACCCCTCCTGGCTCTCATGGGAGCGGAGGGACAGGTATTAAATTATGCCGCCGACTATGCCGGAATTATGCTGGCCGGCGCCGGATTTCAGATTTTTGCCACCGGATGCGTCCCCCTGCTGCGCAATTACGACGCACCTGTTCTGGCTATGATGTCCATGATCGCCGGTTTTTCCACCAATATTGTGCTGGACTGGCTCTTCGTCTCCCGGCTTTCTCTCGGTGTAGCCGGCGCCGCCTGGGCCAGCATTCTGGGACAGGCAGTCACCCTGCTCCCCTGCCTGTTTTTTCTGCGCCGGATTCTTCCTTTCCGGAATCTGCACCTTTTACGTCCACGTTTTAACCGGGCAAAAATGATCTTTCTGATCGGTCTGTCCCCCATGGGACTGACCCTCTCGCCCAATCTGGCACTGATGATGCTCAACAAAGCCTCCGCTGTCTGGGGCGGAGCCGTAGCTGTTGCCGCCTACGCCGTTACCGGCTATGTCATCACGGTCATTTACCTTCTCCTGCAGGGTGTCGGCGACGGAACTCAGCCTCTGATCAGCTTCTACCGGGGGATGGGCGAAACCCAAAAGACAAAACAGCTGCGCACTATGGCTTACTGGACAGCTCTCTTCACCGCGCTTTTGAATCTGCTTCTGCTGGTCGTGCTGCGCTGTCAGATTCCTGTGTTTTTTGGAGCTTCCACGGAAGCAGGAGCCCTTACCGCCCACATGCTTCCGCTCTTTTCCATTGGCGCCGTCTTCCTCTCCTTCTGCCGGATCTCTACTTCTTATTTTTATTCCATCCGCAGAAACAGCCTGGCTTACATACTGGTTTACGGCGAACTTGTATTTCTGGGGATCTTCCTTCTGATCCTTCCCCGCTTCCTGGGAACAGACGGAGTCTGGTACTCTGTTCCTGCTTCTCAGTTCCTTCTGTTTGTGCTGGCTGTCTTCTTTATCCTTCGGGAGAAAAAGCCAGCACAAACAGGAAAATGCCCATAAGGAGAATCAGCACGCCCAGCAGCTTTCTCAGAAGATCGCTCACCTTCGCATACTTCGGATCACTGATCCAGCGTTCTACAACACCGTAGCTGGTTCCCGCAAGAACTAAAAGCACGCTGTGCCCGATAGCATAAAGTGCCAGGAGAAAAACACCCCACAGGGCATTTCCCGCCTGCGCTGCCATCGCAAGCAGGGCAATCATTACCGGAGTCGCACAGTGAGAGGCAAAAACTCCGCTCAGCACTCCCGCTGCCAGAGCGCCCGCGTAGCCCTTCTTTCCAATTTTTCCGTGAAAATGATGGTGCGGCACCACATGGATTACATTCCAGATCTGCAGCGCCATCAGAACCATGATCACTCCCAGGATCAAAAACCACCAGCGGCCGATCTCATGCAGCACATGTCCCAGCACGGACGCCAGTGAACCAAAAATCCCGAAAGTCAGAGCCATCCCCAGCGCCATTGTCAGGGACAGCTTCAGCGCTTTTTTCTTATCTTCCGCTGCCGATCCTCCAATATAGGCAATCGCCATGGGAACGCTGGAAAGAGAACAGGGGGTAAAAGACGTCAGTATCCCAGCAAAAAAGCTGAGCACCGGCGCAATCCACATATTGTCCTGTATCATCTGGGCAATACTGTTAAGCCATTGAGTCATAAAAAACCTCCTTTGAATTTATAAACATATGAACACCTCTTCAATTCCCTGAAGACGCCAAAAAGGGCTGCAGAAGTAAAATCTTCCGTGCCCTTTTTCTTCTAATTGCTCTGCAATTTTTCCCTTTTTGGTATCTGCGGTTCCGCTTCGCTCCGCCGCAGCAGCGCTTAAAAAAATTGCTCTGCAATTTTTTTAAGCTTAATTGTCTTCTTCTTTCATGGTGTAGACCTGGCGTTTTCTTGCCATCTCATCGCTGGCCAGATATTCGTCGTACGTAGTAATCTTATCAATCAGCTGGCCTCCCGGCATAATTTCCATAATGCGGTTGGCAGTTGTCTCCACAAACTGATGATCGTGGGATGCAAACAGCATAACCCCCGGGAATTTGATCAGACCGTTATTCAGAGCGGTAATCGATTCCATATCCAGGTGGTTGGTCGGCTCGTCCAGAACCAGGATATTTGCCCCGGAAATCATCATCTTGGACAACAGACAGCGCACCTTCTCTCCACCGGAAAGCACCTTTACCTTTTTCACGCCGTCCTCGCCCGGGAACAGCATACGGCCCAGGAATCCACGCACATAAGTGGCATCTTTAATCTCGGAATACTGGGTCAGCCATTCTGTGATGGTCAGATCGTTGTCAAATTCTGCCGTATTATCCTTGGGGAAATACGCCTGGCTGGTGGTAACACCCCATTTAAAGGTTCCCTCATCCGCTTCCTCTTCTCCCATCAGGATCTTAAAGAGCATGGTGGTTGCCTGCTCATTTCCGCCCACAAAAGCCACCTTGTCATCATGACCCAGTGTGAACGTAATATGATCCAGAAGCTTCACTCCATCTACCGTCTTGGAAAGCCCCTCAACCATAAGAACTTCATTTCCAATCTCCCGGTTGGGACGGAAATCAATATAGGGGTACTTACGGCTGGACGGGCGCATATCATCCAGCTGAATCTTCTCCAGCGCTCTCTTTCTGGAGGTTGCCTGCTTGGATTTGGAAGCATTGGCCGAGAAACGGGAAATAAATTCCTGAAGCTCTTTGATCTTCTCTTCCTTCTTCTTGTTCGCTTCCTTCATCTGCTTGATCAGCAGCTGGCTGGACTCGAACCAGAAATCATAGTTTCCGGCATAGAGCTGAATCTTGCCATAGTCAATGTCTGCCGTATGGGTACATACCTTGTTCAGGAAATAGCGATCATGGGATACCACAATCACCGTATTTTCAAAATTAATCAGGAATTCTTCCAGCCAGGAAATCGCATCCAGATCCAGATGGTTGGTCGGCTCGTCCAGCAGCAGAATATCCGGATTTCCAAATAATGCCTGTGCCAGAAGCACTTTCACCTTCTGACTTCCGGTCAGATCCCCCATCGTCGCATAGTGCAGATCTGTCTCGATCCCGAGACCATTCAGCAGCTGAGCCGCATCGGATTCCGCCTCCCAGCCGTCCATCTCCGCAAATTCCCCTTCCAGCTCGCTGGCCCGGATTCCATCCTCTTCCGTGAAATCCTCCTTCGCGTAGATTGCTTCCTTCTCTTTCATAATTTCATACAGCCGGGCATTCCCCATAATGACTGTATCCATAACCGGATACGCGTCATATTTAAAATGATCCTGCTGCAGGAAGGAAAGACGCTGTCCGGGAGTAATCGTCACATCTCCCTTGGTAGTCTCCAGCTGCCCGGACAGAATCTTCAGAAAAGTAGATTTTCCTGCGCCGTTGGCTCCGATCAGTCCGTAACAGTTTCCTTCCGTAAATTTAATATTCACATCCTCAAACAGTGCTTTTTTACCAATTCGTAAAGTAACATTATTTGCTGCGATCATTTTTTACCTCTTCCTTATTAAAAAACAGATTTTTCCTTCTATACGCTAACGCTATCTATTTTACAGGAAACCGGCGAATTTGCAAGGGAAATTTTGCATTTTTAGAGGAATCTGTATTTTCCGTCTCTACACAGTCACTTCTATAAGATTATTTTCCACCGCCAAAATGCAGCTTTCATAATAACCATCTCCGGTCGTACGAGGGCCGCTTACGACTTCATAACCGTCCCCTCGCAGTCTCTCTGTCAGTTTATCCACCTTTTCCCTGCTTCCTACAGAAAAAGCAAGATGCGCCAGCCCGATCCGCATGGGATCCTTTCCCTCCTCTGTCAGCTCCGGCCGGGTCATAAGCTCCAGCCTGGCTCCGCCTTCAAAGGTCAGAAAATACGATTGAAAATCCGTATTTCTGTTATGATACCCTTCGTTGGGAACCGCCTCCAGATACTTCACAAAAAACTCTTTTTCCTTCTCCAAATCCCTTACATACATAGCCGCATGTTCTATCCGCATTTCTTCTCCTTCTGATCCATCTTCATTCCTCCAAATCTTCTGTCCTGTCCCAGACCATCATAGATTCCTTCTCACCCGTATTCTGATCCATTCCTTCACAGGTAATCCGAAACTTTTCCCGTCTGTAAAATCTTACCGCCGCCCCATTTTTTTCATATACATGAAGCCACAGACGTTCTTTTTTCTCCTTCACAAAATCCAGCAGCTGCTTTCCAATCCCCTCTGACTGCCGGCCTTCTTTCACAAAAATGCCGGCGATATATTCCCCTTCCAGACCGACAAATCCGGCAATCTCCATTTTTTCTTCCCAGATATACAGTTCCGCCTGCAAAAGCATGCTTCTGACTGCCTCAAAGTTCCCCTCCCAATAGGAAGCCGGAATAAAATCATGCGCTTTCCGGTTCGTATCCAGCCAGATTGCCGCCACCTGATCAATCTCTTCTTTCTGCATCCTTCGGATCATTGTTCTGCCCCTCTTTTTTTACTGTCTGCAATATCTCCTTCAAGGCTCATCGTTATAAACAGAGCAACCTTTTTCATTATTGATATAACAAGGGCAGGGCATCCGCCCCACCCCGTTTTAATTAGTCCCAGTTTATTTCATCGTTTGAAACAGATGAGTTTTCGTAGATCGCATCACTTGGAAGATCAATAAAATCATTCCAGAAAACGCAAGTACGGCTTTCGTCCAGTTGTACTTGTTCAAAAAGTCCGAAAATAGTTTTCAAGTCTTTGTATTGCTCTATAGTGTCTATATCGCCATTAACATCATAAATACAATCTTTTCCATCGTCAAAAATAACATGTAATAAATAGCCCTGTAATGGTTCAACACTCTTTATTCTTGGTATCATTCTAACACCTCCATAGGCCAAAAAGCCGCTTTATAACGGCGGCAATTTGTACAATTTTTGACTTTCCCACATTTCAAGAAGTTCTTTCTGATTTTTAGAAAGCCATTCTTTCACAAGCTCTTGCGCCTTTTTTGGCAGGTCTCCTTCTGTCATTTCCAGGCTTCGCAAATCAAAAATTCCGATATGCTCACCATATAAGGCGTGTATGTGGCTTGGTTCGTGTTCCTTGGGCTTGAAAAACATTTTTATAACAATTCCATAAAATCTTCCAATCTCTGGCATCTCCTCGCCTTCCTCTCTTAACTATCTTTATTCCAATCTATTATCATGTATTTTATTTATTTTTATAACACATAATTTGTCCCGGCTGACAATTAAGCAATTTACATAAATTACAAATAACCTCACAAGTTACATTTTCGTTTTTTGTCAGCTTCGCAACTGTGTTTGAATGTATTCCATTGTTTTTTAACCATTGTTTATTAAGTTCTTTTTTTTTCCATAACTTCCCACAATTTAGAGAAATCTATATAACCATTTTCGCCATAATTAGCCATCATTGCACCGCCTTTCTCTCTATATATGATAGTAAATTTTTTCATAATCGTCAACATCTATTTTCATGTATTGTATAGTCTCAACAAAATACTGGAATACTGACGAAGTGGCAGTTGAAATTGAAGCAGAACATAATCAAATCAATGGAACTCCCACTTCTCTTACAATCAATATATATCACTCTAAATAATCTTCTCATATACAATAGTGGATATGGATTTCCCTGTTTGTCTAATTCCGTTCTTTTATAAACCTCAAATCCCATATGTTCATAAAAACCCTTTGCAAGAGGATTCTGTTCATTGACAGCAAGTTCTTCTATGGAATACTTTTCAATACCATATTCCAATAACTGTCTGCCGATCCCCTGTCCTCTGCTTTCATTTGAAACAAACAGCATTTCCACCATTTTGTCTGCAATCCCCAGGAATCCTATGAGCTTTCCATTTTCATTCTCTGCAGCTATCAAAGCGGGGACATCTTTTAAAGCCTGCGGAACATACTGCTTAATCCCGCTTATCTCATCCCCGGATAAAAATAAATGTGTCGCCCTGACAGAACACTCCCACACTTTTAATAATTGTTCAACCAGAATCTCCGTTCTGTCTTTTACCTCTGTAATTTTCATATTCTGTCCTTTCCTAAACTATCGCTGCAATTTGCCAGTATAAACGATCTCCGAAAATTTAAGGGCATATTGCCAACGCAACATACCCTTTTTTCATAATAAAATTCCTTGTTAAAACGGAGTTCCGTCCAGGTCATACGGAGTGATCTGATACACATAATAATTCAGCCAGTTTGTATACAGGTTATTGGCGTGGGAACGCCACAGAAGAAGCGGCTTCTCCCCATCATTATCCCCCGGATAATAATTCTTCGGCAGACTGATCTCAAGCCCTTTTCCTTTATCCCGCTTATACTCTCCATCCAGCGTAATTCTGTCGTATTCCGGGTGCCCCATCACAAAAATCTGCCTTCCATCCTGAGCCATGGCAAGAAATACTCCCGCCTCCTCCGACTCAGCCAGAACCGTCAGCTCGCTGCAGTTATGAATATCTTCGGCCGGAACCTCCGTGTGACGGGAGTGAGGCGCCAGAAACATATCGTCAAAGCCTCTTACCAGAGGAGTCTTCCGGTTCTGCACCTTATGCCAGAACAGACCGAACATTTTCTCCGGCAGCATTTTTTTCTTCAGGCCGTAGTGATAGTAAAGCCCTGCCTGGGCGCCCCAGCACAGATAAATCGTAGAGGTTACAGATGTCTTGCTCCACTCCATAATCTCTGTCAGTTCTTCCCAGTAATCCACTTCCTCAAATTCCATCTGTTCCACCGGAGCGCCGGTAATGATCATACCGTCAAATTTCTGGCTTTTCAGTTCCCGGAAGGTCTGATAAAACTTATTCAGATGGCTCATGGAAGTATTTTTTGACTCGTGGCTCTCCACATGCATAAATGTAATATCCACCTGCAGCGGCGTATTGGAGAGGGATCGAAGGAGCTGAAGCTCTGTCTCCTCTTTCAGAGGCATAAGATTCAGGATCAGTATCTTCAGCGGACGGATATCCTGATGAAAGGAGCGGTTCTCATCCATCACAAAGATATTTTCCCTCTCCAGAATTTCTTTTACCGGCAAATCATTCTGTATTTTAATCGGCATTCTTTTCTACCATCCTTTTCTTTACATCAGCGGTGCGATCAGCCGTAAGACTCCGCCGCACAGCCGGGAAAATGTTCCACGTTTATTACAGTCGCTCAGGGTGATCTGCTGAGACATTTTAAGACATTTCTGCATGTCTTCCTCAATTCTGGCAATCTCGGGAACCTGATACATATAAGCGCCGCACTCAAAATGAAGATAGAGACTGCGGTAATCCATGTTGATCGTTCCCACCACTGCTTTCTCATCATCCGAGACAAACACTTTCGCATGGACAAAACCCGGTGTATATTCATAAATCTTCACACCGCTCTCCAGAAGTTCCGGATAATACGTCTTAGCCAGAGTAAAGGCATACGGCTTGTCCGGAATGTGCGGCATCAGAATGATAACCTCCACCCCTCTCTTGGCCGTGTAAGTCAGCGCCGTGATCATATCATGATCCAGGATCAGATACGGTGTCATAATATGTACATACTTGTTGGCCGTATTCAAAATGTCCATATAAACCAGGGCGCCCACGTTTTCATTGTCCAGCGGACTGTCCCCGTAAGGCATCACGTAGCCGGGAGCGTTCGCCACCTCCGGCAGGCGGGGCACCGAGAGATAATTGTGATAATTCTCTTTTCCCTCGTCAATCCCCCACATCTGAAGAAACATCAGCGTAAAGTTCTTTACTGCATCTCCCTTCACCATCACGGCCGTGTCTTTCCAGTGACCAAACCGCATTTTCTGATTAATATATTCATCTGCCAGATTAATGCCCCCGGTAAATGCAGTATGCCCGTCGATCACCACAATTTTCCGGTGATCCCGGTTATTCTGAACCGTAGACAATGCAGGACGGATCGGTCCAAACACCTTGCACTTGATCCCCAGAGATTCCAGATACTCAGGATAACTGTAGGGCAGAAGCTTGATCATGCAGGTTCCGTCATACATAAAACGAACCTCCACGCCTTCTTTCACCTTCTGTACCAGGATTTCCCTCACCGTATCCCACATGTAGCCCTCCGCTACAATGAAATACTCCATGAAGATAAAGTGCTCTGCTTTTTTCAGCTCTTCCACCAGTCTCTTAAACTTATCCTCGCCCAGCGGAAAATATTCCACCGTGCTGTTTCTGTAGATCGGATAATTTCCCTTCTGATCCACATAGCGGGCCAGACTTGCCACCCGGGGATTCTCCGCTTCCAGTTCTTCAAGAACCCTCGACTCCTGATTGACATATTTTCTCGTCTCATGGATGATCCTGGTCAGCTTCCGGTTCATCATCCGCGATCCCACCTGCATGGACACAAAAATATAAAGCAGCGTTCCAAACACCGGAAAAATCAGCATAGGAACCATCCAGGCCAGTTTATAATCCGGACTTCCTTCTTTATTAATGATGATAACGACTACCACCGCCGTCAGGATCAAATAGGCTCCGTACAGATAAACCAGATATTTCTGCAGAAAGGTAACTCCCAGAAGGAGTACCACAACCTGGAGAACCAGTGCAAGTATAATAACAGTGGTACGTCCGAAGAGCAGCTGAACCGCTCCCTGCTTTCCCTTTTCCACTGTGATCCTCTTCTCCACCTTCGGATCTCTTTGTCTGCTCACGTCTTCTCCCCCTCTCGTAAAAAGGCACCTCTGTTGTCATATATCTAGTTATTCTATCGCCTTTTTACGGCCTTGTCAATTTATCTGTATTTCCCGTCCAGAAAATCCTGTTCTGTCAGAATCGGGATCCCCAGTTCCCTCGCTTTTTTATTTTTGGCAGATCCGGAAGACGCATCATTATTAATCAGGAAACTGGTTTTGGAAGTGACGCTTCCGGTAACTTTTCCGCCTCTGCGCTCAATTTCTTCTTTTAATTCTTTCCGATTGGCAAAATGTTCCACCGCACCTGTGATCACAAAAGTCAGACCGGCAAGATCCTGCTCTGCCTCCGCAGTCTGTTCCTTCTCGATCGTGAGAAAGGGCAGAAGTTCCTCCAGTTTTTTCTGATTCTCCGAATCCTGAAAATAATCCACAATACTTCCCGCAATCACCCCGCCATTTCCGTCAATCTCCGAAAATTCTTCCGCAGAAGCCTGCCTGATCTTCTCCAGATCACTGTCAAAAGCACGGCAGATCAGTTTCGCTCCGGCGAGTCCCACATTGGGAATCCCCAGCCCGTAGAGCAGCCGGGGCAGAGTGGTGCGGCGCGCCCGCTCAATGCCTTCTGTCAGATTAAGGAAAGATTTTTCCCCGAACCCTTCCAGATTCACAATCACTTCCCTGTGTTCTTTTAAACGGAAAATATCTGCCAGGCTGTGGATCAGTCCGTGGCCGATAAATTTTTCCAGCGTCATCTCCGAGACTCCGTCGATATTCAGGGCGTCCCGGCTGACAAAAAGGCTGTAGGACTTGATCGCCCGGGCCGGACAGGATGGATTGGTACAGCAGAGCGTCTCCACTTCATTGACCTTTCTGATCTCGGCTCTCTCCCCGCAGGCCGGACACCTGTTAATAATGTCCAGAAGACCGCTCCGGGTCAGGTTCTCCGCGATCTGCGGAATAATCATATTCGCTTTGTACACCTGGATTTCATCCCCGATTCCCAGTTCCAGCCCCCGCATAATGCTGATATTGTGAAGGCTTGCCCGGGTCACCGTTGTCCCTTCCAGTTCCACCGGATCAAAAATCGCCACCGGATTAATAAGGCCGGTTCTGGAGGGACTCCACTCGATCTCTCTTAAATGTGTATTCTGCAGCTCATCCGCCCATTTAAAGGCGAAGGAATTTCTCGGAAATTTAGCCGTGCTTCCCAGAGACTCCCCATAGGCAATATCATCGTAAGTAGCTACCAGACCGTCGGAAGGAAAATCATTATGCGCCACCGCTTCTGAAAAATACGCCATGGCCTCATCCAGCGTCTTCGCTGTCACCTTCCGATAATAGACCGTCTCAAAGCCCTGCCTGTTCAGCCACTCCATCTGGCGGGCTCTGGAATTTTCAAAATCCACCCCCGGGGCAGATACCAGGGCAAAAGCAAAAAAGCGGACACTCCGGCTGGCTGTCACCTGGTTATTCAGCTGCCGCACAGAACCGCTGCAGAGATTTCTGGGATTCTTATAGCGCGCTTCCCCGTCCGGGATTTCCCGGTTGATCCGCTCAAAATCCGAATACGTAATAATGGCCTCACCGCGCAGAACCAGTTCCCCCTGATAGGGAATCTGAAGCGGAAGATTTTTAAATACCCGGGCATTATTGGTGATCACTTCGCCGATCACCCCGTTTCCCCGGGTGACTGCCTTGAGAAGCTGTCCATCCCTGTAAGTCAGTACCACAGTAAGGCCGTCCAGCTTCCAGGAGAGCAGCGCTTCCTGCTCCCCCAGAAAACTTCTTAAGCCTTCCACATCTTTCGTCTTGTCCAGGGAGAGCATGGGGCTTTCATGCGCTTCCTTGGGAAGTTCGTCCACAGCCTCATATCCCACCTTCACCGTGGGACTTCCCGCCAGCACCATTTTTGTCTCCTTCTCCAGCGCTTCCAGCTCATCATACAGCCTGTCATATTCCAGATTGCTCATAATTTCCCGGTCTTCCTGATAATAAGCCCGGGCCGCCCGGTTTAAAAGCTCCGCCAGCTCTTTCATCCGCTCTCTTTTATCCATCATTCTCTCTCCTTCTGCGCCGGACTGTCCGCCGTCAGTTCTTCCAGTTTTCTTAATTCTTCCCCGGTGATTTCCCGGTACTTTCCCTCCGGCAGATCTCCCAGTGTAATATTCATAATCCGTGTACGGGTCAGTCTGCGCACCTCATAGCCAAACGTCCGGCACATTCTCCGGATCTGCCGGTTCAGTCCCTGCGTAAGAATCATGGTAAAGCTGTTTGGCCCAACCTTTTTCACTCTGCAGGGGCGGGTTGTCTGACCCAGTTCTTTTAAATAGACACCCTGGCTCATTTTCTGAAGAAATTCTCCCGTTACCGGTTTATCTACAGAAACCCAGTATTCCTTTTCATGGTAATTCCCCGCCCGCATAATCTTATTGACCAGCTCGCCCCGGTTCGTAAGCAGAAGAAGCCCCTGCGACTCCTTATCCAGCCTTCCCACCGGATAAATTCTCACCGGATAATTCACGTAATCAACTACATTATTTTTTTCCTTCTTCTCCGCTGTACAGACAATCCCTCTGGGTTTATGAAAGGCAAGAAGCACCGGTCTTTCTTCTTTTTGGACTCTCCTGCCCCTGCACAGGATCACCTCGCTGCCGGTCACCCGCCAGCCCATCCCGACGGCTCTTCCGTCCACCGTCACCTCGCCAGCCTCGATCAGCCGGTCTGCCTCCCGTCTGGAACAGATGCCCGCCTCACTCAAAAATTTATTCAATCTGATCCCTTCCATAGCCGTCTCCTCGTTTTATCATTTCCTTCAATATCCGCATTATACCAAATCCGGAAAAGTCCGTCCAGATACCGGATCGGAAAACCTTTCTCCGCGAAAGTTTCGATTTCCTTTAAAGATTCTTCATGAACTTTCCGTTTCTTTTAGAATTTGTACATACTTCGATCACATTTATCCCTTATAGTATATTACAGATAGTTGATAAACCACTCACTATCTCCCCCCTCATTAAAAAAGCGGCCTGCTCACGCAGGCCACTTTTTTTGTCTCTTTTTCTTTTCCAATACAGATCAGGCCAGAAAGTTTTTGGCTGCAAAATATCCCAGCACAAGCGTTCCCAGAATA
Source organism: uncultured Blautia sp. (assembly GCA_900552095.1). Classification (GTDB taxonomy): domain Bacteria; phylum Bacillota; class Clostridia; order Lachnospirales; family Lachnospiraceae; genus Egerieimonas. The sequence continues at coordinate 11,965 of URYM01000013.1, forward strand.
ATCCGATACCATCCAAACACCTTAAAATCATGCTTTTTAATATATCCCATCAGGAACTTAATCGCAAAAATGGAAACTGCAAAGGCAACTGCCATTCCCACAATCAGGATCATAAGCTCCTGACCGGAAAAATCGAGGCCAAATTTGATGATCTTTAAAAAGCTCGCTCCAAACATCACCGGCACGGCCAGATAAAACGTATACTGGGCTGCCAGCTGGCGGGAGGTTCCCAGAAGAATCCCTCCTATAATCGTCGCTCCGGAACGGGAGGTTCCCGGAATGACTGCCAGAACCTGAAAAATACCGATGTACAGAGCCATCCGAAAAGTCAGATCTTTCATGCGGCAGATCGAAGTCTCCCGGTTTCTGTTATAGTTCTCTATGATAATGAAGAGAATACCGTAAACGATCAGCGTGACAGATACTACCACATAATTATTCAGATGGGCTTCGATCCAGTCATCCAGTGTCAGACCGATAATCATGGCGGGAAGACAGGATACTGCGATCTTCAGCCACAGCACGATCTTCCCCATATCCACATACTTGTCTGCCCAGCGCTGCAGACCTCCCAGAACTTTTCTGTCACTGATCTTTACCCAGGCGCTCTTCTGTCCTGTCCGCTTTCCGTGAAAAGGCCAGAGCTTACTCCAGTAAATAACCAGAACAGCCAGGATCGCTCCCAGCTGAATCACTACCAGGAACATCTGAAAAAATTCTTCGCTCACGTTCAGATGGACAAACTCATCCACCAGGATCATATGACCTGTGCTGCTGATGGGAAGCCATTCGGTGATCCCTTCCACAATTCCCAGGAAAACTACTTTCAACAATTCTACCACTGATTCCATACTTTCTCCTTTCCCTTACATCCCCCTCTAAATCTATTCCTGTCTGCAATGTTTAAGTCTTCCAAAGTGTATCACACTCCCCTTTCCTTGTAAAGCATTCCCCTTCCCTTTTCCTAAATAGTACTCTTTTGTCAGATTTTCAAAAAAATTTCAAAAAAGTGTTGACATTCAATGGGAAATCGAGTATAGTATTTTTTGCAAGCGAGTTAAGCGCTTCGGCGTAGCTCTGAAATATGCAGGAATGGCGGAATTGGCAGACGCGCAGGCTTCAGGTGCCTGTGGTCGCAAGACTGTGCGGGTTCAAGTCCCGCTTCCTGCACTCTTTTTTTATTCTCTTTAAAAAATCACATAATACAAAATGGATGCAGCGTTTTGGCGTCTGCATCCATTTTGTATTATGTGTCTTCTTTCTTCCGAAATATGATCCATCTGCTGGCAAGATAATTCAGAAGAATCACCAGCAAATTGGAAAAAATCTTCATCCAGAGATCCGGCCACAGCCACAGTTCAACCGTCACCCACATCCAGCCCATATCAAAAAATCCGGTCAGAAGACGACAGCCAAAGAAAGCCGGCACTTCTCTTTTCAGGATTTCCCACTGAAAGGAACGGCTGTCAAACACAAACCTCTTATTGGTCACAAAAGCGAAGAGAACGGCCAGAACCCAGGCTGCCGCCGTGGCCGGAACCGTTCCCCAGTTTCCCACCCGGCTGAATAAGCCGTAGGAGAGAATATTTACCATTGTGGTACATATGCCAAAAAAGAGATAGGAGATCAGATGTCTTATCCTGCTGTCCGTCTTCACCCTACTTCTCTTCCCTCTTTCCAAAAATCTGTCCGGCCAGGATCAGAATACCTCCCAGAAATACGCACATATCCGCCAGATTAAATACCAGACGGCGAAGCGCCTTCCATTTTACATTAAACCGGAAGTAATCTGTGACAAACCCCTGGCGGACCCGGTCCAGCCAGTTGCTCAGACCGCCTCCCAGCGCAAGGGCATATCCCGTCTTCTCAGCTGTCCGCCCTTTTTCCTTCAGCAAGTGAAAAAAATCCATCATAAAGCTGATCAGCAGGCCGCCGGTTCCCCACTTGACCGCCTCCGGCTTTTCAGCCCCTATACCGCCGGCGATCCCTTTATTATGACATTTGCAGAGCAGGATCCGGTCTCCCGCTACTTCCCGCACTACGCCTTCTTTCATAGAACGCTCCATGCGGTTTTTTATCTTCCACTCCGCTGCCACTACCAGAACAAGGATTCCTACAAAGATCATTTTTCTTCTTCCTCTGCTGCATTTACCGGCTCCGGCGAACTCTCTTCCTCAGTTCCCTCCTGCTCTTCTACCGGTGTAACCTCTGCTTCTTCGGCCTCTTCCTCCGCCGGAAGCGGCGCTCCGCACCGCATACAGAAGGCAGCCTCCTTCGGTCCGTGCGCTCCGCAGGAAGGACAGATGCTCTCTCCTCTCTGCTGGGCGATCTGCTCTCTTAAATCCGCCGCCTGACCTCTCAGACGGGTAATCTCATCACAGACAATGGCAATCTCCTCGCTCATTACCTCTCCATCAATAAAATGCCGGTATACAATCTCTCCCAGATCCTGACAGTTCTTGTCAATCTCCCGCTCGGTTCCTGCCAGCTGAGCGCGCAGTTTCTGTACGCCTACTACTTCCTCAGCCTTTTTTCCCACTTTCTCCGCTGTTTTCGTGATTGTTTTCCCCAGATTTTCCAAAAAGTCTGCTCCCATAAATAAATCCTCCTTTATTTTGCCTCCAATCGGAGCGGTTCCTGCCCCCGCAGAGTAATAACCGGTCCTCCCCGATGCTCAATATATTCTTCTGTTATCACAACCTGCCCGATCGAATCATCCTTCGGGATCTCATACATGATATCCAGCATAAACTCTTCCAGGATCGCACGCAGAGCCCTCGCTCCTGTGTCCTTCTCCAGCGCCAGTCTGGCAATCGCGTGAAGAGCCCCCTCATCAAAATCCAGTTTTACTTCATCCAGCTCCAGAAGCTTCTTATACTGTTTCAAAATTGCATTTCGCGGCTCCTGCAGGATCTTTACCAGCATGTCTTCTGTCAGACCCTCCAGGGTACAGATCACCGGAAGTCTTCCCAGAAACTCAGGAATCATACCGTAATTTCTCAGATCCTCCACCGTAACCCGGGACAAAAGATTCTTTTCCTTATCATACTTATCCTTCAGATCTGCCTGGAATCCCAGGGAAGAGTTCTTGTTCAGACGCTCCTTGATAATATTCTCCAGATCCGGGAAAGCCCCTCCGCAGATAAACAGAATGTTTTTCGTATTTACCGTGGTCAGCGGCACCATGGCGTTCTTGCTGTTGGCTCCCACCGGCACTTCGATGTCGCTTCCTTCCAGAAGTTTTAACATCCCCTGCTGAACAGCTTCTCCGCTCACATCCCTCTGATTGGTATTCTTTTTCTTTGCTATCTTATCAATCTCGTCAATGAAAATGATTCCATGTGAAGCCCGCTCCACATCATTATCCGCCACTGCCAGAAGCTTGGATACCACGCTCTCGATATCATCTCCGATATAGCCGGCCTCCGTCAGTGAAGTAGCATCCGTGATGGCCAGCGGTACATCCAAAAGGCGGGCCAGGGTCTGCACCAGATAAGTCTTCCCGCATCCCGTAGGACCCAGCAGAAGCATATTGGACTTTTCAATCTCTACTCCGTCCTCCTGGCCTGCAAAAACCCTTTTATAGTGATTATACACCGCCACCGAGATCACTTTCTTGGCCTGCTCCTGACCGATCACATATTCGTCCAGACTCGCCTTGATCTTATGGGGCGCCGGTATATCCTTGATAGAAAACTGCGCCTTTGCCTTCTCTTCCTTCGGCTTTTTCTTCTTCACCCTCTGTTTGTTGGGAATCTGATTCTGAAGAGAAGACAGATCCATCATGCTGATGTTCGGCATATTCTGCAGAAGTTCACTGTAGTTCAGATTGCTGTTATTCATAGCGTCAAAGCTCTTCTGCATACAGTCTGCACAAATGCTGATCTGATTGGGGAGATTGATCATGGGCCCGCATTTACTCTCCGGCCTGCGGCAGAGAAAACAGATTTTCTCATACTCGTCCTTCTCCTCGGTCTCTTTCTTCTCCAGTTCTGTATCTTCCAGTTTCTTATCCTCTGACATAGAAATCTTCCTTTCTTCCATCCATGTCCCCATTATAGCTCAAAGCCCTGTAAGACACAAGTGAACTTTTTCTAAACACCCGTCTCTTCCAAACGCGGCAGCGCCCGGACCTTTTCACAAAAAAGCAGATACAAAAACCCTTCTTTTTCTGCCCGGATCTCTGTATCTGCTCCTGTCTCTTTCTTTATTCTTTTACAAAATCTTTTCTTGGAGCCAGGGTCACTTCCACCGTCTGCTCCTCATAGTTCCCGTCATCTGCCCGGGAAATCACCACTTCTACGGTCTCTCCTGCTTTATAATACGTGAGCAGTTTCTGAAGTTCTGCAAAATCAGATACCTTCTGCCCGTCAAAGCTCTTGATAATATCGCCCGCCTGAATTCCTGCCGCCTCAGCCGGCCCCTCCTCTGTGACGCTGTTTACGTAGACGCCCACCGGAAGGTTATACATGCTGGAAGCATCGCTGCTCACATTGATGCCGCTCACTCCCAGAAATCCCTGCTCCTCCTCAGAGGTTTTATCCCTGGTCTGACGGTTCATCAGATTATTCAGGATCGGCTCTGCCTCGTTGATAGGAATCGCATATCCCATACCGTCTGCCGCCTCTCCGGTAGAACTTACCACACCTTTTGCCTCATTGATTCCTACCAGTTCGCCTCTCATATTGAAGAGCGCACCGCCGCTGTTTCCGTGATTGATAGCGATATCAAGCTGGATCACATCATGCTCTACGTTATCAAAAGTAATCGTCTGATTCAGCGCGCTCACGTACCCGGCTGCCACTGCTGTTCCCTGGCCGAGAGCATTTCCAATCGCCACCACCTGCTCGCCCTCTTTGAGTGCCTCAGAATCTCCGATCGCTGCCACTTTGATCTGATTTAAAGTCTCTTCCTTAATGTCGCTGATCTTAACTGCAACCACCGCCAGGTCATTTTCATCTGTTCCCTTTACCGTAGCGGCCACAGACTCGTTGTCAATGAAGGTTACGGTAATCTCAGATGCCCCGTCGATTACATGCTCATTCGTAGCGATCAGAAGCTCATCCTCATTTTTCCCGACGATGATGCCGGATCCCGCATTGGAAACTTCCTGCTGATAGTTGCCCCCGAACATCCAGTCCTGAACCTGCTGTACACTTACGCAGGTAATGGCGACAACAGAAGGTTTCGTATCCTGAACCACCGCAGCCACAGAACCGTAGGTTCCGTTCACATTGCTCACCGGCTCTGCCTCCTCTGTGCTGCCTCCCTGCCCGGTCTGGCTCAGCTCTACCTTGCTGGTCGAACTTGTGGGGAAATATTTATTTCCAATATAATTCACCCCCTGGAAGACTGCTCCGGCCACCAGACCGAAGATAACTGCCAGAGCCACGCTGATCCCTGCTTTCTTTCCAAAACCGGAACTGCTCTTTTTTCGGGTTTTTTTCGTCTTCTTTCTGTGCGTCTGACTGGTCTGCGTTCCATAACTCTGACTTCCGTACGGCTGACTGGTTTGCGTTCCATAGTTCTGGCTTCCGTACGGCTGACTGTTCTGATTTTCATAATTCTGGCTTCCGTACATCTGGCTGTTCTGATTTTCATAGCTCTGACTGGTGTACGTCTGGCTGCTCTGACTCTCCCAGCTCTGGCTTCCGATCTGTTTTCTCTCTTCTGATTCCCACACCGGATCCGACAGCCGGTCTCCGGTCATATGATAGGGGTTATAACTGTGTACAGATGCTTCCTCTTTCTTTTCCTGATTTGCTGTTTCTTTTATTTCATCATCAGGATTGTCTGCCTGATCTGCCACCGGCTCCGCGGCAGTTCTCTGCGCTTCATCGTTATCATACGTATTTTGGTTCTCCCATCTCTCGTCCATAACAATCCCTCGTTCCTTTCTTTTGATGACTTTAGTTTAACCGGGAATTGTGTTAAAACTGTGATTATTCTTTTAAAAAAAGATGAATTGATTTTCTTACTTTTTCTTCCAGTAGCCCGGGCTTCCGGTCAGCT
>URYM01000014.1 GCA_900552095.1 uncultured Blautia sp.
CGAGATCTAGTACGGTCTCGTGGGCTCGGAGATGTGTATAAGAGACAGTCCTCATTCAGTCCCAGATTCAGGATGGTGTCCATCATACCCGGCATGGATGCTCTTGCACCGGAACGGACAGAAACAAGGAGGGGATTTTCTTTGTCACCAAATTTTTTTCCCGTAACCTCTTCCATCTTAACAATTGCATCCATAATCTGACCCATGATCTCATCATTGATCTTCTTTCCGTCTTCATAATACTGCGTGCAGGCTTCTGTAGTGATCGTAAAGCCCTGCGGTACCGGAAGTCCCAGAGAAGTCATCTCTGCCAGATTGGCACCCTTGCCTCCCAGCAGGTTTCTCATGGTTGCATTACCTTCTGTAAACATGTAGACCCATTTTGCCATTTAAATTTCCTCCTAAAATGTACATAATATGCACGATTTAAAGACTATATAAGCGGAAATACAGCCTTTAACGCGTGTGTCTGTGACACTCGCACACTATAATTTTAACATATCTTCCATTTTAGTCAAGTTTTTTGTAAAAAAGGTCAGGTATTCCCATTACTTTTTTCGACTTTTTATTCACTTTTTCCAACTCCGGACCTGTCGCTTCCATTCAGATGATGTCATTCTGTACACTCTCCCTTTCCGTTTTCAGATGCTCTGTCCTGGAAGTCCATTTGCACAAGAGACATTGACTACGAAAAAAAAATAGAGTATTCTTAACATATATACTATTATTCCAAACATCAGGGAGGTTCTTATGCGTCACTTTTTTGAAAAAATATCCTGGCAGGCCCTGCTCACCCCCATACTTTTTATCTTAACGGGTGCAGTGCTGGCAGTCTGGCCCCAGTCATCCATTAAAATCATCTGCACCGCAGCTTCGCTCTTCATGATCGGCCTGGGAGCCATCTGCCTGTACTGCTATTTCCGCGGACGGGACGATTTCTTCTCCGGTCATGTAAACCTGCTCTGCGGAATTCTCGTGATCTCTATCGCCTTCTGGATCATTACCCGTTCTAATTATTTTCTGTCACTGCTGCCCATCCTGGCAGGTGTCACGGTAATTGTCCACGGACTGGTAGATCTTAGACAGGCGCTCCTGCTCCGCCAGTCCAGAAAAAACAACTGGTGGGTTACCCTTATCATCGCAGCTGCCGCGCTCTGTCTCGGTGTGATTATGCTGGTTAACCCCTTTGATACCCTGGTGACCATCATGATCTTCATTGGAATTGTCCTGATCGCTATCGGACTCTCCGACATCTTTGTTCTGGCTCAGGGAAGTATTCTTCATTCTTCCGAAAAGAAACAGCGGTTCTCCAGAAAGCGGTCTGCGCGTGCGGCCGCCGAGAAAAAGTCTGCGTCGCGCCGCTCCCGCCGTCCGGACGAAAACTCCGAATCTTCCTTCTCCGCAAGTGTTCCGGAAGATAGCGATTCCAATGAGGATGCATCAGAAAATGCGCCCTCTGTAAAAAAGGAAACCAGAAAAAAAACTTCCGCCCGGTCTGAAAAATCTTCCCGGATGGCCAAACTGGAACAGATTCTGGGAAGCCAGCCGGAGGAAGAACCTTCTTCTTTGGAATCCTCCCCCTCCTCTTCTGTGGTCAGTGATTTTGATGATGAAGATGATTTCTGGGATGAAGAAGAATGGGATAACCTGTAATTGATCCATAAAAAACACTGAAGAAGAAATCCTTTTACCGGCATTTCTTCTTCAGCGTTTTTTGTTTTAATCTTTATTTACTGCCCATTTTAAAATTCTTTCCCAGAGAATTTTATTATACTCCCACTCGCAAAATTCTTCCGGAAGCCAATGCGGAGCACAGTCACTGGCCCAGACAAAAGTTTTCCCTTTTCCATAAGTTCCCAGAGCCAGAATCGGGTCTTCTTGATATTTGACTACCACATCTGCATTCTCTTTTGCGATCAATCGGTTATACCCCAGCATAGGCGGCCATTTTTCCGGAAATCCGGCAAGAAGAGGATGACTGGCCGGATCTACGGTAAGATACAATCCCTCCGGATGTTCTGCCCTGTCATCATAGGGATACAGGTTTACCGGCAAAATTTCTTCAACAGGTGTTCCCCTGTACTGGCCCTTTGCCTCAATTCCCTGGAATGTCATATATCCCCCCATCATTCCAAATGCTCCTCCCTGAGCCACATAATCTGCCAGAACCTGCAATTTATTAGGTGTGGGAATGCTGTTAAAAAAAGTCTTCGGATGTAAATAAAAGGTATTTGCCCCCACATCACTGATAATTACCACATCATACGCTTTTAATTTTTCTACTGTATCCGGAAATTCCTCCAGTACCAGATGTGCCGGAATATGCGTAATATCTGCATATGTATCCATTACCGCCCGGATCCTTCCAATCTCGGTCTGATATCCGCCAATTGTAAACTGATCAAATCCTTTCGTCTCAATCGTAGTAAAAAACCAGGATTCTCCTGCAAATAATACTTTTATCTTGTCCATATTTTATTCCTCCTGTTTTGTCCACTCCATGATCATTCTCGCATACACTTCAATTGCCTGCAAATACTGTTCTTTCGGCAAATACTCATTTACGACATGTGCATTATGACAGCTGCCCGGTCCGTATACAATCGTAGGAATCTGTCCGATGTTTGTCAAATGCCTTGCGTCACAACCGGCTGTCATTCCGGAAATGACAGCCTTTCCTGTCACCTGCCCGGAGCATAGAGCCATTTTCTGTACCAGCGGATGATCCGTCTCAGTCTCAAAAGGAGAACAATCCTGATACCATTTAAATGTAACCGGATGTTTCTTCAGCCATTCATCTCCCTGGCACATGGTAAGGATCCAGTCCTCTACCTCTCTGGCTACCTCATCTTTATCTACAGAATGTTTCACTCCATATTTATCAATTTCTGACGGATAGTATTCTACATCCAAACGTAAGGTACAGCTCTCCGCCACGGTAGATGCAGCCACGCCTCCCTGGATATATCCAATATTACAGGTTGGCGGCGCAAGGAGCGGGTGACGTTTTGTAGTCATCCACTTGGTTTCCAGTTCCCGGACAGACTGGATTACCTTCACCATTTTATCAATGGCATTTTCTCCAAATCCTCTGAGGCTGGCATGGATTGGAACTCCCTGCACCTGCACTTCCACAAGCCATGCCCCTCTGTTTGCCGCAAATACTTCCATATTGGATCCTTCTGCGATGATAGCTCCATCTGCCCGATATCCTCTGTCCACGCAGGCCAGCGTTCCATTTCCTCCGCCTTCTTCATCTACCACACTTTCAATAAGAATATCTCCTCCCGGCACAAATCCGGTCTCCAGAGCCGCTTCCAGCCCCAGAACCAGCGCACTAAGTCCGCCCTTCATATCATCCGCTCCCAGCCCATAGAGTTTTCCTTCACGCTCTGTCAGTTTCCACGGATCTGTATTCCAGCGCTTCAGGTCACCGGAAGGCATCGTGTCCATATGTCCGTTCAGGATCAGTGACTTCCCTTTTCCGCTTCCCGAATATCGGGCAACTACTACCGGCCGGTTTTTATATTGATGTCCTTTATTAAATCCCGGATATTTTTCCATACGCTCATTGTCCGGTTCAAAAAGATCAACTTCACATCCCAGCTTTTCCAGATATTCTGCCAGAAATCTCTGCGCCTCCCCTTCCTGACCGTCTTCTCCGTGACGGATAACAGAAGTATCATAAGCTACCAGCTTTTCCAGAAACGCAAGATATCTTTTTTCATTTCTCTGTATAATCTCTTTCAAGTGATCCATGGTTCCTCCTAATTGGACTTAAACCGATCCAGTCCCACTGCGATAATTATGATTGCTCCCTGTACAATCAGCTGCCAGTTGGTTGAAATATTCAGCAGATTCATCCCATTTGTAATAATTCCCATGATCAGAGCTCCCAGAAATGTTCCCCAGAGACGGCCTTTTCCGCCGGTTGTACTTGTTCCGCCGATTACACAGGCTGCAATCGCATCCAGTTCCATACCGTTTGCAGCAGAAGGCTGTCCGGAAAACATACGGGAAGCCAGAATAATGCCTGTGATAGCTGCTGTGCACCCACAAATAACATAAATCAGAATTTTATTTTTATTTACTGTAATACCAGACAGTTTGGCTGCTTCAATATTACCCCCGATAGCATATGTACTCCGTCCAAATTTTGTATACTTTAAGACCACATATCCGGCTGCATAGCAGACAGCCATAATAATAACCGGCACCGGCACTGGTCCGATATAACCTCTTCCGATGATCTTAAAAGATTCCGGCAGTCCGGTAATCGGATACGAGTTTGTAATTACCAGAACAGCTCCTCTGGCTATATTAAGCATTCCCATCGTTACAATAAAAGACGGGATCCTGGCATACACATGAATAGCCCCGTTTAACATTCCACAGCAGCCGCCGGTCAGAAGTGCCAGAAGAATTGATACCGGAACTGATATCCCTGCTTTCATCGCCATAGCGACCACAATGCCTGCAAGTGCTGCAATAGATCCCACACTAAGATCAATCTCTCCGGCAATCAGAACAAAGGTCATTCCTATTCCCAAAATAGCAACCATAGTTACCTGACGAATCACATTGATCAAATTGTCTGTGGACAGAAAGATGGGTCTGGCTATGGACAGACTGATTACAAGAATTGCCAGGACCAGAAAAATGGCCATCTCATTCCAGTTTATATTCCTCTTTTCACTTGTTACCTTCTGTTTTCCCATCTCATTTTCCTCCAGTCGCATAGTGCATAATCTGCTGCTGACTCAAAGTTCTCCGATCAAGCTCTCCCGTCACACAGCCTTCATGCATGACGATCACTCTGTCACACAGCCCAATCAACTCCGGCATTTCCGAAGAAATCATAATAATCGATTTCCCTTCTTCCGCCAGTTTTACAATAATATTGTAAATCTCCATCTTTGCATTCACATCAATTCCCCGGGTAGGCTCATCCAGCACAATAATTTCCGGTTCACAGTTCAGCCACTTTGCCAAAACTACTTTCTGCTGATTTCCACCGCTTAAAAATTTAGCCTTCTGCATCTCCGAAGGAGTCTTTATCAAAAGCTCTCTGATATATTTCTGACAGATCTCCTTTGCCTTTTTTGCGGAAAACATTCCGTGTTCCATCGCTTTTTCCGGCTTTGCCATTACCGTATTATCCAAAACCGGGAGATCCACTACCAGACCTTCTTTTTTTCTGTCCTCCGGAAGAAAACCTATTCCCAGCTTTATGGCGTCTCTGGGAGATCTGATCTGAACCGGTTTTCCATTTATTTTAATCTCGCCCTTAGCGCCGGAATCCGCTCCAAATACAGCTTTCAAGGTCTCTGTCCGTCCGGCTCCCACCAAACCTGCAAATCCCAGGATCTCCCCTTTCCGCAGAGAAAACGAAACATCTTTTACTTCCTTCCCATTTGAAATATGATCTGCTTCAAGAATTACCTCTCCGACTTTATTTTTCTTTTCCGGATATACCGAAGCCAGTGACCGCCCCACCATATATTCAATGATCTGATTCACATCTACTTCTTTTATTTCTCCGCTGTGAACGAAGGTTCCATCCCGGAGAACCGTATAAGAATCACAGATTTCAAAAATTTCCTCCATCCTGTGGCTGATATAAATCATACTGATACCCTTACTTTTAAGGTTATTGATTACGGAAAACAATTTTCTTGTCTCCCCTTCTGTCAGCGTAGAAGTGGGCTCATCCATGATCAAAAGCTGGGAATGCAAAGATATTGCTTTTGCAATCTCTACCATCTGCTGCTGTGCTACGCTTAAACTTGACACAATAGCTCTGGGATTGATAGCAACATCCATATAATCCAGAATTTCTTCTGCGTCCTCAGTCATTTTTTTCCAATCAAGCAGTCCATGTTTTTTAGGCTGACGAGCCAGAAATATATTTTCTGCCACTGTAATATCCGGTATCAGATTCAGTTCCTGATATATGATTGCAATACCCAGCCTCTCAGAATCTTTTGTATTCCGTATCTCGGCCTCTTTCCCGTTCACAAAAATCTGTCCGCAGTCTTTGTTGTAAGCACCGGATAATATCTTCATCAAAGTTGACTTTCCGGCTCCGTTTTCTCCCAGGAGCGCATGGACATCTCCCTTCCTGACCTGAAAACTTACATTCTGAAGCGCTTTCACGCCAACAAAAGACTTACTGACCCCTTTAATTTCCAATATATTCTCATTTTTCATCTGATGGCACCCCTCTAAAACAGTACGCCCGCCTTTAAAATAATATTAGAATAGGAAGTAAATTCTCCTGTCCGAATAACTGCTTTCACCTTTGCCGATAGTTTTTTCACTTCTTCATGAGGCATTGTTCTGAGCGGAAAGCCCCCCTGCACAACGCATTCTAATTCTTCCCGCATATGCGGACTGACTTCTGCCATTTCCTGATCAATAATTCCTTCTGCCACCAACATTTCTCTCATCACAGCTTCCAGTACATCAAGAAAATGAGGAACCCCTTCCTTCAGCGCCAGATCAATCATTTTTACCCCCTCTGGCACCGGCATTCCCGCATCTCCTATTAAAATCATATCATCGTGAGCCAGTTCAGCAATTGTCTTTGATAATTCCCCATGCAAAATACCTGTTTTTTTCATTTCTTCTCCCTCTGAAGCCGGACAAACATCCTCTGCCCGGCTCCTCTTCCTTTCTGGCGCTTACTTTTCAAAATCTGCTGCGTAATAAATCTTATCTGCGGTGTAAACCCCTACTTCTACCGGAACTTCCTCATCCAGCTTTTCTCCTGCCAGTACTTTTCCAACGCATTCTACACAAGTTTCTCCCAATTTATCCGGGAACTGAATAACGCTGCCTTTATAACATCCTCCCTCTGCAATGGCCTGCTGTTCTTCTTCAGAAGCATCAAACCCAATTACAGAAATTTCCTCCTCTCTGCCCGCAGCTGCAATCGCATCATAAGCTCCCAGACCTCCCTGAGCACTATAAGAAAATACCAGATCAATTTCCTTATTCGCAATCAGAATATCCTCCATAGCACTCATAAAAGCCTCTCTGGTATCTGCCCCCTGTTCTGCCACAATCACTGAATCCGGAAGGATTTCCTGAACCGTTTCCTTAAATCCGCTGACTCTTTCTACTGCCGCAGAGGACATGGGATTTGTCAAAAATACAATTTTGGGATCTTTCTTCTCTCCCAGAAGTTCCTGAACTGCATAACGCGCTGCCAGTTCTCCTCCCAAATAGTTATCCGAACCAATATACGTCTCATAGGTACCGGAAGTCGGCTTCATATCCACCGTAATAACCGGAATCCCCTTCTCCTCTGCCGTCTCCAACGCTGTAATAATGCCGTCTCCATCTACTGCATTTAAAATAATCGCATCTACATCCTGTGCACAGTAATTTTCAATTGCATCGATCTGGCTCTGCAGATCCAATGCCGCATCATTCCAGAGAAGTTCATACTCATCTCCTGCCGCTTCTTCAATCCCTGATTTTACATCCTGAAAAAACTCATACTGAAGTGTCATAAGACTGACACCAATCACCGGTTTTTCTCCATCTTCTTTCTTCTTCCCGGAATCTTCCTCCTTCGCCTCCTTCTCTCTGCTGTCATCCGTCGATACACAGCCAGCCAAACTTCCCGCCATTGCAGCAATTAATGTAACCGCCATTAATTTTCTCAGTTTCATAACCTTCTCCCTCTCTTTCTCATTCAATCACATTAAAATATCGAAGCATTTCCATCACCATACGCACCATAACTTCCATATTGTCCAGCTTGTTCTCTTCATATACATCTAATGCTGAATGTAAAATCCCCTGATCATTAAAAGTCAGCATACAAACCGGTATTCCTTTTTCATAATAAGGCGCGTGATCGCTTCCCGGAGGCGGAGGACTTTTAAAAACAGGAGTAAAATCTTCTTTGCTCTGTCCCAGATATGTTCTGATCTGACGCTCAAAAGGCTCCGGCCCGCTCCAGACTTCCAGGATTCTCTCCCTCCCTACTCCATCCACATTCAAAACCATATCTACCGGAGTTCCCGCCTCACAGTGATGTCGGGCCCCCACCAGATTGTATTCCTCCCCATCTGTCAGCATCAGTTCTACCGAAGTTCTGCAGTTTTCTTTCCCCAGTCTGCGCCCTACCTCTAAAATCACTGCCGCTCCTGAAGAGTTATCGTATGCTCCCGGCGTTGTGTATACCGTATCGTAATGGGCACATAAAAGTACGCGTTTTTTCTTTTCCGGATGCAGAATACCGATAACATTCCTGCACACTGCCCCTTTACGAATCCCCGCTCTTGCATATCCCTTTACTTTTACCTGATTTTTCTCTGCCGTTCTGAAAAATTCCGCTTCCTCTTTTCCTACCAGAAAATGAGGCAGTGTACTTTTTCCCGTAAAAAGCATCTGTGGAATTGCCTTCCCATTTCCGCGCACTGTAATATACGCTTTTATTTCTCCCTCCTCATCCACAACCGCATATTTCTCCCAGACATACATATTCCAGATCCGATTGTAACCGGCAAACAGGATACCACCCTCAAAACCTTCCGGCTCTTCACCGCTGCCCAGAAAGAGAAAACTTTCCAGTTTTCTCCCGTTCGGAGAACAGACTTCCAGATTCCAGTCTTCCACATCCCACGCTTCTGTCTCGAAGGATTCCAGATAACTGTTCCCTGTAATGTTATCCATCTCTCCTCTGAGATAACCGGCACACTGTTCCGCTGCCAGAGATCCCATCGGTCTTGGACCAAAATCAATAATTTGTTTCCAGTTTTCTGCCATCTGCAGAAATGATTTGTCCTGCATATTTTGTCTCCTACGATGATTTTCGGACAACCAGCTCTGAATCCATAATAATCTCCCGGGTGACTCCCTTTCCTTCTTCCTGAATACGATTTAACAGCAGCTGAGTCGCTGTCCTTGCCAGCTCCATCACCGGCTGACGAACCGTTGTCAGGGCAGGGGTGACCATTTCCGCCATAGGAATATCATCGTATCCTACCAGAGCCACCTGCTCCGGAACCGCTATCTTCTGCTCCTGCAGATAGCGCAGCGCCCCCAGTGCCATATTATCATTTGCACAGAAAACTGCTGTGGGCCGTGGATTCAGATGCATTAACGTTGCCATTGCTTCATAACCGCTCTCCAGCTTATAATCTCCCTGGACTACGTACTGGGGATATACTTCCAAACCGTTATCCTCCATACACTGCTTAAAAATTTCCCATCTCTCTTTGGCCGGCACAGATAAATGAGCTCCCCTGATATGGGCAATACGGGTATGTCCTCTTTGAATCAGATGCTGTACTGCCTGATAAGTCCCTGCTTTATTATTGATCTTTACCACATCGAATTCCCGATTCGGTACATCTCTTTCAAGTAACACAATAGGAGCTTTAATTTTAAGCTTTTTAATATGGGTAATCGGCATATTCATTCCTACCAAAAGAATTCCATCTATCTGCTTCTGTTCCAACATCTGCAGACATTCCACTTCTTTCTCCACCTGAAGATCAGAACTGCAGAGCAAAAGATTGTAGCCTGAATTTTTCAGTTCCTTTTCCACGCCCTGGATCATCTGAAGGAAAAAAGGATTCGTCATGTCATGAACAATAAAGCCTATTACATTTGTCGTTTTTTTCTTCAGACTCCGTGCAATACTGCTGGGACTGTAATTCAGTTCTTCAATCGCCGTTCTGATTCTCTCTTTTGTGGAATCAGACATATGGCCTGCATCCTGTTTATTCAAATATCTGGATACGGTAGTTTTTGATACGCGGGCTTTCTTTGCCACATCTAAAATAGTTGCCATCTTTCTTCCTTCCTTTCTCATTCAGTACTATATTCCGCACTCGGAGGGGAACGGTTCCCTTAACCCTCCGAAAAAGATTCCCTATTAAGGGAACCGGTTTCCTAAATGGTAACAAAAAAAGGTACAGCCGTCAACTATTTACCGTACTCTGGCAGGATATAAATCAGAAATCAACAGGTTGATTTTCTGTTTATGCCTGAATTATAAAACTCTGATTTTCTATTGTCAAATTATTTTTCCGATCACTTTCTTTATTTCCGAAATTTTTACATGTATTTCGGAAACATCCATGTCTTTCCCCTTAATTTCCTCTCTTTCTTTCCTGCCATTTTTCACAGTTTACTTTTTTTCCTCTCTCATTTTTCTCCCTTATCCACAAAATTCTCCCCTCATTTTTAGTAAAACCTACAATCTTCTCTCATCCCCCCGATCTCTTGTTTCCGAAACTCAAAACTTTTTTAAGGGCTGCTGCATAAAATGCATCAGCCCCTCTCTCTTTTTAAAATGGAATCCTCCACGCATCCCACACCATGATTCCGATCAAATGCTCCACCCGCTCTACAAAGCGGCCTTCTTCCAGATGTTCATACACATAGCTTCTGATTTCTTCCTTTTTTCCCTCCGTAATATCTGCAAACCGCCAGTAGCTGGAACAGATTTCGCTCACTGCTTCCTCCGGTTCCATGCCCCGGCTCCAGGCCACCCTGGAATAGTTCAGATCCGGTCTCCCTCCCATATGATAAATCATCTGAAAAGGGAAAATAATATCATTTCCTCCCGCTGTCTCCAGTGTCCGCCCCAAAATTATTTCCTGCAGATTTTTTCCATGGCTGCTCCGGCTCTGCCCCGCCCAGGTCAGAAGGCAGCAGCCTCCTCTGGAGCACTGATTCATCTTATGCAGCGTTTCCGCATTATAAATTCCCCGACAGTTGATACTGGAAAGCACCAGGTCATACTGTTTTTTCATTCCCTCTCTCTCCACATCAAGTGTGTGCCAGTTTTTACAGAGATAACGGATATTCTCCAGCTGCTCTTTTGCGGCCTTCTCCCGAATCCTCTGCTGCATAGGAACGGAAATATCCAGTGTATCCACCTGTCGGTACTCTCTGGCAAAAGGAAGGGTAAATGTCCCCGTTCCGCCTCCCACATCAAGAACCGTCATATCCATCTTCCGGTATCCTCTCTCTTCCAGACGCTTCATCGTATCTTCCACCCGCTCTGCGCTGGATCCCATGCCTTTTTCAAAACTTTCCACCGTCCGGTCCGCATGAGAGTCAACAGCTCTCTTGCTTCTGATTTCCGCACTGAAGTTTTCTGTGTGAGCCATTGCTTCTTTCCACTGCTCTCCGCACAGTTTTACAGCTTCCAGATTCCATTTTTTCATGTCTGTCTCCTATTTCTCCACCGCCTGATACCAGGTATCCACGTTGATCACACCCCAGGCCGGATAATTGGTCCATCCGGTAATTCTGTCCGTCCGGTAGGGATAAAACGTCTTCATGATCGCCAATGCTACAGCCGGCACATCACTGGCATTCATTTCCTGAATCTCACCGAACGCTTCTGCATATTCTTCATAGCTGGTTGCCTGGGTCATCGCCGTATAGGCTTTTAAATATTCTTCCTCTGCATACGTTCCGAAATGCTGGCCCGATGTAATCACCACATCGGCAATGTAACTGGCAATCCCTGTCCAGGAAGCAATCCCTACCGTGGTCATTCCAAGATAAATCTCATAACTGCCATTCTTTCTCAGCTCAGCGGTATAATCTTTATTAGAAATCGTCTGTTCATCCACAGAGACCCGGATACCTGCCTCCGCCAGATTCAGCTGAATAATCTCCGCATACCGCTTATACAGATCTGTTGCGCTTTGCAGCGCAATTTTGACATCCATGGGGCTTCCATCCGGCAGTTCCCGGAACCCATCCCCATCCAGATCCTGATAACCCGCCTGATCCAGGATTTCTTTGGCCTTTTCCAGATCTCTTTTATTTTCCTCCAGCCCGTCCAGATATCCCACACAGCTGGGAGAGACGGCTCCCTGAGTGGCCACGGAACCGTATCCCCCTGTGATTGACTGATTCAGCACCTCATAATCCAGAGCGTACCGCACCGCCTGCCGGAACGGAAGATCGCTGGTCGGATACTGGTTAAATCCAAATACGATCTGGTATGTTGCCGTATTTACACTCTCTCCCAGGTCAATTGCCTCATCCTGTTCAATGAGCGGCAGCAGGGTCGTATCCAGAGAAGCGGAATAGCCGTACATTACATCGATCTCATCATTCTGCAGCGCCGTGATCAGAGAGGCCTGATTATCATAACTGTGAAGTTCTACCTTATCCACAGTCAGCTCTCCCAGCGGGAAATCTTCCACAGCTTCATAGTACGAAATCTGGGCATCTGCGTCTTTGGAAACCAGGCGGTACGGACCGCACCCGATGCTCATATCTTCTCCTCCGTACTCTGTAGGATTCTCCACTTTGCCCCAGATGTGCTCCGGCATCAGATGATACATCAGTGTCGTCTGATTCATGAAGGAAAATGCCATGGGCTCATCAAAAGTCACCTGAAGTTTTCCCTCCTCCAGAACCTGTACATCGGAAACATGAAGAAACAGAGGATAGTTCTGTGCCTTGTAAAAATCAAAGGTGAATAAAATGTCCTCTGAGGTAACAGGCTGGCCGTCATGCCATTCCAGTCCTTCCAGATCATAGCTTAACAACAGCTGCGTATCCTCTTCACTGATCTCCCAGTCCTGAAACAGGCAGCCGCTTCCGCTCAGCTCTCCCTTTTCATCAAAATGCCAAAAATTCAGGGAAACAAAACTGTTATAATTCATCCTTCCAAAGGCATCGTCCTGTCCGAACATATTAAAACTGTTGTTCGCGTAAGTTGTCCCAATCCTCAGATTGCTCACATGCCGGATTTCCTCCGGATCCTTCTCCGTCTTTTCTTCTTTTTGCCCAGAATCTGTCCCCTTCTCAGAAGACTGGCATCCGGCCAGACTTCCCGCTGCCAGGCAAAATGCCAGGAGCATTGCCATACATTTTTTTGCTTTCATACTTCTTCTCCCTTTTGTCTTATTTTTCCTTGCTCTATCATATAAATGCGATGGCTGATCCTCTCGCACAATATGCGGTTATGCGTAATAAACAGATACGCGATCCCTTTTCTTTTCTGCAGTTCCATCAGAAGATGGATCATCTGTGCCTGGGAAATGGTATCCAGCATGCTTGTGGGCTCATCCAGAACCAGAAATTCAGGCTCCGCCAGCAAAACCCTGGCCAGGGCGATCCGCTGTAGCTCTCCTCCGGATAACTGTCCCGGATAGCGGCATAAATGTTCTTCATAAATGCCAAAAACCGCCATATCTTCTGCCATCTGTTCTTTTGAGAGATTCTTTCCATACAGTCTGCAGATCTCCCGCAAGCTGTCTCCCAGGCGCAGGCGGGGATTAAATGCACTCTCCGGATGCTGAAAGAGAATCTGTATTTTCTTCCTGCTCTCTCCCCGAAACGGCCGGATCAGACGTTCTCCCTTAAACAGAATCTCCCCCTCTTCCGGCCGGATCAGCCCGCACAGGATCTGGCCCAGGGTTGACTTCCCGCTTCCGCTTGCCCCGAGAAGTCCCACCGTCTCTCCTCTTTCGATCTGAATATTGATCTTCTGAAGAACCGGTTCTTCCCTCCTTTTGGTGTGATAACTGTGTGAAATATTATCTGCCCGGATCAGCATACTGCCAGCACCTGACCTTTCTGCCGCCTCTTTCAACCAGCGGCGGCTTTTTTCTGCATAAGCCGCTTCTCTGCGGACACCTGCTGTAAAAATGACAACCCATCTCCCCATATTTTTCATGGGGAGGGGCAAAAGAAAAATCTCCTCTCATCCCCCGCTCGGGCAATGCTTCCAGCATCATTCTGGAGTAGGGATGAAGCGGTTCTCCAAAAAATGCTTCCCTGCTGCATTCTTCTACCTGCTGCGAGGCGTACATGACACAGACTCTGTCTGCAACTGCCTCCGCAAAATGAAGATCATGGCTGACACAGAGCAGCGTCCGTCCTTTCAGCTGCCGGATCAGCTCAATCACCAGTTCCACCCGCTCTTCATCCAGCCCTTTCGTCGGCTCATCTGCCAGAAGGATTTTTGCTCCTGACGCACTTCCCATGGCAATCAGCACTCTCTGCTTCATCCCTCCGCTCAGGGTATGGGGATACGCTTCTGCCAGAAGTTCTTCCTGCCCCAGATGGAGTTTCTTCATCCACAGGATAGCCTCTTTCACCGCTTCTTTTTTTCCGATTCCACAGGTTTCCATAAGCGGCTCGGCAATCTGAAGCCCTACTTTCAGAAGAGGATTTAAACTGTTCCCGCTGCCCTGAGGAATATACCCAAGCTTTCTTCCCCGTATCTTTTCCATTTTTTTCTCCGGAAGAAGAAAAAGATCCTCCCCATCCAGATAAAAAGATCCGGAAACTCCTGCTCCGGCAGGAAGTATTCCGAGAAGTGCCGCAAGCATTACACTTTTCCCGCTGCCTGATTCGCCGATCGCCACCGTGCGCGTCCCCTCCGGAAGAACCAGCGATACTTCATCCAGAACCCGCGCGCCATTTGGAAACGTAACCGATACATTCTTTATCTCAATTCTTTTCTGACACAAACCCTGCTCCCTCTTCTCTCTTATCCAGACCGTAATACCCGATCAGTATAAAGGCAAAAATGCACAGACTGATACAGATCATCGGCGGCACATACCACCAGTAGAAATTTGCCACAACCCCGTTTTTCTTAAAAGCATAGTATAAAATACTTCCCCAGCTCTTCTGATCATAAGCACCCAGCCCCAGGAAACTTAAACTGGCCTCCGTAAGCATGGCAGAGGAGACTGCCAGTGTCGCCCGCATCAGAACAATATCCTTCATATTTGGCAGGATATGGCGCAGCATGATATATCCTTTTTTCTGCCCCAGTGTTTCCTCAATTTTGATAAACGGCTGCTGACAGAGTTCTTCTGTCTTCGCCCTCACCACCTTCGCCGTTGCGGTCCAGGAAGTCAGGCAGATAGCCACGACGATATTCCAGATCCCCGGTTCCAGAAAAGTAACCAGCACAATGGCAAAGGGAAGCTGGGGCACCGCCATACAGACAGAGGTAATTCCATCCAGCAGTTTTCTCCAGACACCGCCGCAATATCCGGCAGCCATACCGGCAGCTGTACCGATCAGAATCACAAAAAAAGCAGCCATGATCCCGGTCAGCAAAGTGACCCTGGTTCCCAGAATCAGTTCACTTAAAATATCCTGGCCAATATCATTCGTCCCCAGCAGATGTTCCCGGCAGGGCCGCAGATAGGGAGTGAAGAGTTCCTCTATCGGATAGGGCATCCATGCTTCTGCAAAAATGGCCACACATCCGAATATTGCCAGAATGAGTATTCCTGCAGTCATACTTTTCTTCCTTTTCCTATTCATACTCCCTCACCCCATCCTGGATCCGGGGATCCATCTGCATACACAGAAAATCTGCTGCAAAATTAAAAAGTACCACACATACTGCAATGACCAGAAAACACATTTGAACAGTGGGATAATCTCTGGTCTGCACCGCATCATAGATCAGCGTGCCCATCCCTTTCCAGGAAAATACCACTTCGATCAGCATCGATCCCGATAGGATATGTCCGATCTGCATGCAGATCACCGTCACATAGGGAACCATGGCATTCCGGATCAGGTGACGGAACAAAAGCTTTCTCTTTGGAAGCCCTTTCGTCACAGCCGTAGTGATATACTCTTCATCTTTAATCTGAGAAACAAAACTTTTCATCTGAAGAAAGTTGGAAGATGTGCGGAATAAAACCAGAACAGCCACAGGCAAAACCATGTGGTGCAGAATACTGACTATTTTTTCTATCCCTTCCACATTTCCCGCCGCCATGCCGCCCACGGGAAACCAGTGCAGTTTATACGAAAACAGGATCAAAAAGAGCAGTGCCAGACAGTTGGATGGGATTGTCTCCAGAAAGAGGAAAAAGCCAGTCAGCACAGAATCCAGTTTTCCTCCTTTTTTGTATCCTGCCAGCACTCCCAGCGCTCCTCCGACAGCCGCTGAGATGACAATGGCCGCCAGGGCCAGAAGAATTGTCCATTTCATCCGGAAGAATACCGTTTCCGCCACACTGCTTCCATCAATATAGGAATGGCCGAACTGAAACGTAAGAACCTGTCCCAGATAGCGGATATATTGCTGAAAAAGATTTCCATCCAGAGAATACTGCGCCCGGATCTCTTCCAGCTTCTCCGGATACTGGGCACTGAGCGAATAATACTCTTCCTCCCCCACAAGATGTACCAGCGGATCCCCGGGCATAAGATGAACCAGCACAAAATTGATCGATATAACAGCCAGAATCAGGAGCAGAGCCCGAAGCAGATATTTTCCCGTCATCCGCAGTTTCTTTCTCATATTCCCCCATTTTTCCTTTCCATACTTTCTTCCCATGGTAACAGTTGGACAAATCAGCCGCAAGCCTCCCCCCAGGATAAAATTTTCCTTCCGCTTTTTTCCTCTATCTTCGGCTTTTCTCTCCTCTCTCCAACCCTATCGGGGGGATAGGGGAAAAATATTTTTCGTAATTTTTACATATATCAAATTTTTCAAACCAGTGTTAAAATGCTTTTAGACATAAAAAAAGCAAGCTCGAGGAGGATACCGAATATGCAAGAAATTCTGAATCAACTCATTGATGCGTCCTTTGACCGTCTCGTAAAGGATACCCAGGAACTGGTGTCAATCAACAGTGTTCTGGATGAATCTACCGCCGGCGAGGGAGCTCCTTTTGGAAAAGGGATCCGGGAAACACTGGAACTGATCCTGGAAAAAGGAAAAGAAATGAATATGGAAACAAAAAACTGTGACGGATATGCCGGCCACATTCAGCTGGGGGAAAGCGGCGAACTGATGGCGATTCTGGCCCATATGGATGTAGTTCCGGCTGCCGGCCAGTGGACTTTTGACCCTTACTCCGCTGTAGTCTCCGACGGAAAACTCTACGGCAGGGGGGCTGTGGATGACAAGGGACCGGCTATGGCCTGTCTCTATGCTATGAAGGCAATCAAAGACAGCGGCCTTCCTGTCTCCCGGCGGGTTCGTCTGATCCTGGGAACAGATGAGGAGACTTTTGCCCGCGGCATCCACTATTATCTCGACCGGGAAGAGCATCCGGCCTTCGGTTTTTCTCCGGATGCTGAATTTCCAATCATTCATGCAGAAAAGGGAATCCTGCGTTTCTTTTATCGTGTTCCCTTTACCGCTCCCCACACTGTGATAAAAGCTCTCTCTGCCGGAACACGCCTAAATGTGGTTCCTGATGAAGCCCGCGCACTCCTTGCCCTTGACCAGGAATGTGTCACCCAGGCCGCATCCCGAGCCGGTCTTTCCCGGCACTGCACCATCACGGAAGAAGCGGAGGGATGCCTGCTGACTGTGACAGGACTTGCCTCCCACGCCAGCTACCCCCAGGAAGGGAAAAATGCGATTCAGATGCTTTTCCAGATCCTCTCCCCACTTCTCACCGGAGATCACCCTGCCGATGTCTTTCTCAGAACCATGGCAGACCGTCTCAGACTGGAAACGAACGGGGAAAGTTTCTCTATCGGCTGTAGCGATGAAACCTCCGGAGCGCTGACGATCAATCCGGCCGTCCTCTCTTTCTCTGATGAGGAACTCATCCTGAAATTTGATATCCGCTACCCGGTAACATCAGACAGCGATCTGCTTCTTCAAAAACTGCAGGAACAGGCGGAACGGGCGGGAGCTTCCTATGAACTGATTCAGCATAAGCCGCCGCTCTACGTGGAAAAAGACCGTCCCTTTATCCGTAAAATGCAGGAAGCCTACACAGATTTCACCGGAGAGGAAGCCCGCCTTATCTCCATCGGCGGCGGAACTTACTGCCGTTACGTACCCAATACCGTTTCTTACGGTCCTGTTTTTCCGGGTCAGAAAGAGATGGCTCATCAGGCGGATGAATTTATTTCGCTGGAAGATCTGAGAAAAATTGCCAAAATCTATGC
>URYM01000015.1 GCA_900552095.1 uncultured Blautia sp.
TCAGCTCTGCCGCCGGATAAACAGAGATTTCCTCCAGATTTTCTATCGACCGCTGGCTCTCGGCATCAAAACTGCGGATCGAATCAATCTCATCTCCCCACAGCTCAATCCGCCAGGGATTCTCTTCTGTGAGCGGGAAAATATCAATAATCCCGCCACGAACAGAAAACTGGCCTGACGCCTCCACCTGAGCCGCCCTCTCATACCCCATCTCAACCAGCTGGATCTTCAGGCGTTCCAGATCTACCTGACTGTCATTCCGAAAAGTCAGAATCCCCCCCTTTACATCCTCAAGGGGCATCAGATATTCCATACAGCTGCCAAGACTTGTGATCACCCGGACCTTCTTCTGCTCCAGAAGCGCCTTCAGGACCCGGATCCTCTGCCTCGTCAGAAGATTTCCCTGGATATCTGCCTGATAAAACATCAGATCTTTGGCAGGGTATAACAGGACTTCCGGATCATACATCCGGAAGTCCTCATAGAACTCTTTTGCTTTTAAATCATTTTCCGCCAAAATCAGAGCACCGGTTTTCTCTCCCAGAAGTCCTGCCAGCAGATGCGCCTTCTGGGATTCCACACAGCCGGAAATCGCCGTCCGCCCTTTTCCTGCCTTCTGCAGCTCTTCTGCCTCCGCAAATTCCGCCAGTCCCTGAAGCGGTTGGAGTAATAAATCCATTTTCTTTATTCCTTTACTGTCTGTTTTTGGTTAAATAAGTTCATGGCCGCATCTGCTCCCTGTTCCAGGATCACACAGACCGCCTCCGCAGCCCTTCGGATCCCTTCGTCTACTGCCTGACGTTCCTCCTTCTGAAACGGCGCCAGAACATAATCCGCCAGATCCCACTTCGGCGGCTTCTCCCCGATCCCTACCCGAACCCGGATAAAATTCTGCGTTCCCAGCTGAGAAATGATATTCTTAATGCCATTATGCCCGCCGGCGCTTCCTTTTTTCCTCACCCGGATCTGGCCGGGAGCCAGGCTGATATCATCATAAACTACGATCAGTTCCGTCTCCGGATCTATCTTATAGTAATCGGTCAGTCCCCGGAGCGCTTCCCCGCTCAGGTTCATATACGTAAGAGGTTTGGCCAGAATCACCTTCTGCCCGCCTATCATTCCTTTTCCGTACATAGCACGGCACTGTGTTCCCCCGCAGGGCACACGATGGGCGTCAGCCAGCTCATCTATCGTATCAAATCCCACATTATGTTTGGTTTTCTCGTATTGTTTTCCCGGATTGCCCAGGCCTGCAATCAAAAACATGTCAAACTCCCATCTAGTTAAAATATACCAGTTCCTGTTCCGGTTTTTCGGCCGGAACCACCTCAGAAGCATAAAGCACCGGTCCCTTATCCCGGTAAACTTCCATATACTCCTCCGCAATTTTCGCCGTAACCGTCACCCAGGAACCCATTTTCAGCCGTTTAGAATCCGGCCATTTACACACATATCCGATAAACTGAGTATCATCTGCGCAGCAGGTCATGGCCATGCGTCCCGGCACAAAGAATCCTGCTTCCAGATCTCTGCTTTTCAACACCTGCCCGGAATAACGCACTGTTTTCCCCACATAATCCTCCAGATTATCCATCATATCCACATACCAGATCCCGTAATCCTCCGGAGCAATGTCAATTACTTCCTGATCCAGGTCATAAGGCAGCTGATCCTCAAAAATATCGATGATCCCACCGCCTTCCTGCTCAAAGATGATCTCCGCTGCCTGGTTTACCACCTTCACGCTCCGGCGGAAATTGGCCAGCGGAAGTTCCTGGGAAGCCCGGTTAAAAATCACCATATCTGCATTCCTTACCATTTCTACAAACAGTGATTTCATATTATTCATGTAAATCTGAAAGCAGCTGGAATCCACAGTCACGATCTCCTGGATGATTCCCCAGCCTCTCGGCATTTTCATAGTCTCCAGCTTACCCAGAGACCAGAACGGGTTGAACTCGATCAGAACCCGATCGGGATGATACCGCTTTTCCAAGTATTTCAGCGTATCGAAATTGAGATCTTCTTCCTCCTCGATCACTTCCACTGCCGTATTATATTTCTTCAGTTCTTCCTTATCATACTCCTCTTCCCCTTCTTCCGTGGTAATCACCAGAGTCGTATCAGGAATCTGAAAATAATCCTGCCGCATGGTATAATTTAAAAAGGTTGTCTTTCCACTCTCCAGAAAGCCTGTGACCACATAGACGGCCACTCTCACTTCTTCATCCAGCATTTTTCTCCTCCATCTTTCCGCTGCCGTTTACGCCAGTCCGAATAACTTTTCCAGTTCCTCTTCCTTCAGTCCTGATCCGATCACACAGAGGCGGCCGGTATAGTCTGCCTCTCCGGTGCGGATCTCCGCCTCTCCGGGAACCATATCAAAATAGTACCACGCCCCATCGGTTCCTTCCAGAATCCCTTTTGCCCGCAGCACCATGCCAAAAGTCTCGCCGTCTCCCAGCATTTCCAGCATTTTTTCCAGTTCCGTCCGGTCAAATTTTCTGGCCGTCTCCCGTCCCCAGCTGGTAAACACCTCGTCTGCATGATGATGTCCATGCTCATGATGATGGTCATGGCCGCAGCTGCACTCTCCATCGTGATGATGGTCATGGCCGCAGCTGCACTCCCCGTCGTGATGATGCTCATGCTCATGGTGATGCTCATGGCCGCAGCTGCACTCCCCATCGTGATGATGCTCATGCTCATGATGATGCCCGTGTTCATGGGGCAGTTCCATCTCCTCAATAGACTGTGTTCTCTTTTCCATCACTTCCAGGATTTTCCCTCCGTCCAGCTGCGTGATCGGAGTCGTGATCAGACTGGCATCTCTGTTGATCTCCCGGATCAGTTCCACTGCCTTATCCGTCTTTTCCTGAGACGCTTTATCCATCCTGCTTAAGATAATCGTATTGGCATACTCCAGCTGGTTTTTGAAAAACTCGCCAAAATTTCTCAGATACATTTTGCACTTCGTCACATCAGCCACTGTGGTAAAGCTGTTAAGCTCCAGATCACAGTCCTCTTTTACATCCTCAACCGCCCGGATCACATCGGAGAGCTTGCCCACACCGGAGGGTTCAATGATAATACGGTCCGGATGATAGGTGCCAATCACTTCTTTTAAAGAAGCGCCGAAATCTCCCACCAGCGAACAGCAGATACATCCGGAATTCATCTCACGGATCTGGATGCCCGCCTCTTTCAGAAAACCGCCGTCAATGCCGATCTCACCAAACTCATTTTCAATCAGAACCACCTGCTGCCCTTTAAAAGCTTCACTTAAAAGTTTTTTAATCAAAGTTGTCTTGCCCGCTCCCAGAAACCCGGAAATAATATCAATCTTAGTCATTTTTCTCATCCTTTCTTCATCCGATCAATCCAAAGAAAGAGCGACCGTACCCTGTACAGCCGCCCCTGCTTATTTTTTCCTCATGCAACTTAGCCATTGATCATAAAGTTCATCAGTCTGTCAATGTCTTCTCTCTCGTAAGCTACCAGCTCCAGCTCCGGAATCTCTCCGTTGGAAAATACGTTGGCCAGGGAGATCATCTGAGACAGCTTGGACTTCAGATTCAGTCTGTCGCCCTCTCCGGTCACCAGTTCTACTCTGCCCTTGCAGGAATCAATTACTTTAAAAAATTTCTCTATATCCTTGATATTGGTTACTTTCATTTTCCAACTCTCCTTTCAGAATATCTATATCAATTTTGTTTCATTTAACTTCGCTACTATTATAACGTGCCTCTTTTTGAAATGCAATTGCTTTTTATAATAATTCCTGATAAATCTCCCGCTTGGACACACCCCGGTCCTTTGCCACCTGCTTCATGGCACTCTTCCGGTCCATCCCCTGACGCTCATAGAGAGCCATGTGTTCCTGCAGCGGCATATCCCGCCAGCTGTTCTGCTTTTCTTCCGTCATCTCCCGGCGGCTCCGCCCCTCGATCACGATCACACACTCGCCCCGGGGCTCCTCCGACCGGTAATGCGCTGCCGCTTCCGAAAGCGAAGTGAGAAATGCAGTCTCATGCTTCTTCGTCAGTTCCCTGCAGACCGTTGCTCTTCTGTTTCCCAGCACTCCCAGCAGCTCTTCCAGCGTCCGCACAAGACGGTGCGGCGCCTCATAGAGGATCACTGTCCTCGTCTCTGTTTTCAGTTCTTCCAGAACCGCCTGACGCTCCTTTTTCTCCGAAGGAAGAAATGCCTCAAAAGCAAATCTGCGCGTAGCCTGTCCTGACATAGTAAGCGCCGTGATGCAGGCTGCAGGTCCGGGCAGTGATGTGACCCGGATCCCCGCCTCATGACACATTTTCACCAGCTCCTCCCCCGGATCTGAGATCCCGGGCGTCCCTGCATCTGTGATCAGGGCAATATTGATCCCCTGCCGCAGTTTCTCTACCAATTCCCTGCCTTTTTCTATTTTATTGTACTCATGATAGCTGGTCATAGGGGTTTTGATCTCAAAATGATTCAAAAGTTTGATGCTGTTCCGGGTATCTTCCGCTGCGATCAGATCCACTTCTTTCAGCGTGCGCAGAACGCGAAAGGTAATATCCTCCAGATTCCCTATGGGAGTGGCGCACAGATACAGCGTTCCTTCCATACCATTCTCCTCTCTTTTACAGGCGCGGCGCGTAAATCTCTTCAATATCCTTTGTATACACCCCGGGTCTCTCATAAACGATCAGCGGTTTCTCTACCGTTATCCTCGGCTTTCCGCCGTGAAGCGCTTCGATCAGAACCATGTTCGGCTCCCGGTCTATATAGGGATGCACCAGCTGCATCCGTTTCGGCTCCAGATGATACTTCATCATAGTTCCCATGATCTCCGCCAGGCGGAACGGCCGGTGTACCATGTAGAATCTTCCATTGCTGGTCAGAAGTCTGGCCGCCTGGGAGATCACATCCTCCAGGGTACACAAAATCTCATGGCGGGCAATCGCTTTCGGCTGATGTGGATTAATCAGACCGTGACTGCCCGTCATATAGGGCGGATTGCTGGTCACCACATCAAAAGAAGCCGCGCCAAACAGGCCGGCGGCTTCTTTTATATCTCCCGTCACAATAGAAACATCCTGTTCCAGATGATTCCAGGCCACGCTCCGCCTGGCCATAGCTGCGCTCTTCTCCTGGATCTCGAGCCCGGTAAAATGTTTCCCTTCCGTCCTCGCCTTCATAAGCAGAGGAACAACGCCGGAACCTGTTCCCAGATCCAGAACGTTTTCTCCGGGTTTTACTCTGGCAAACCAGGCCAGAAGCACCGCATCGATCCCATAACAGAAATCCTTCGGATCCTGGATCAGACGATAGCCGTTCTGAAGATCATCCAGCCGTTCTCCCTCCAATAATTCTACTGTCATCGGGTCTGTCCTCTCTATTTTTCTTTCTCCAGCGCCTCCAGCGCTTTCATCTCTTCTCTGGAAAGTTTTACTTTTTCCTTCTTCCCGTGCCGGGGACGGAACTTAAGTTCCTCCACCTTAAACTCCTGAATCTCCTTCTCATCATTTACATCCACAACCACCTTTACCAGCTGGCGGAGTACATTCACACTGGTCACTTCTCCCCGGATCCCTTCCGGTGTTGTGACCGTATCTCCCACGTTGGGAAGCTTTTTATTCAGATATTCATACGTCTCCTGCTCGTTTTTCAGGCAGCACATCAGCCGTCCGCACACACCGGAAATCTTTGTGGGATTCAGGGAAAGATTCTGTTCCTTGGCCATCTTGATAGATACCGGAGCGAACTCGGACAGATACGTATGACAGCACAGCGGCCGTCCGCAGATCCCCATTCCTCCCAGAATCTTCGTCTCATCCCGGACCCCGATCTGGCGCAGTTCAATTCTCGTTTTAAACACAGATGCCAGATCCTTCACCAGTTCACGAAAATCTATCCGGCCATCTGCCGTAAAGTAAAACAGCACCTTATTATTATCAAATGTATATTCCGCCTCGATCAGCTTCATCTCCAGATGATGCGCCCGGATCTTCTGCTGACACACCTGAAAGGCTTCCTTTTCCTTTTTCCGGTTATTTTCTTCCCGGCTGTCATCCTTGGGGGTTGCAATGCGGATCACATCCTTCAGCGGCTGCACCACCTTCCCCTCATCCACCTCTTTCGGACCCAGAACGACAGTTCCATATTCCACACCGCGGGCAGTCTCCACGATCACATGATCGCCCGCTTTTATCTTCAGGTCCCTGGGATTAAAGTAATATACCTTTCCCACATTCCGGAACCGGACTCCAATAATTTTTACCATTTTTAATTCTCCCGAATCGTCAGGAACAGAAGCTCCATGGTCAGATCAAAATTCACATTCGCATGAAGACGGCTCTTCGCCTTCTCGATCGCTTTGATAATGGCCTCCAGCCCCTCGTAGGAGCTGCTGCTTGCCCGTTCCTTAATTGCGTTTATTTCCTGTTTAAAGACCAGATTATCCACTTCCCAGGTCGCCTTAAAAAGAAGAACATCGCGGAACCACAGAAGGAAAAGATCCAGATAATCATAAATCGTCTCTTTTTCCTGAGCCAGCCGCTTCATCGTCTCCACCAGTTCCTGCATCGGCATGTCTTTTGAATATTTCACAATCCGAAGGGCATGTTCCCTGACCCTGGCAAATTCTTCAGAGGTAGCTATCTTCTGCGCCTTTCCCACGCTTCCCTGGGCAAAAGCCGCGTCCATCTCCGCCTGATAATCCGGCAGATGGCAGGTATCAATCAAATAATTTTTAATCATCGCGTCACTCACCGCCTTCAGCTTTAGTTTCACACACCTTGAACTTATTGTAGGGAGCAGTGCTTCTGCATTTCTGGTCAGAAGCAGGATCACCGCATACGCCGGCGGCTCCTCTATGGTCTTCAGTATGGCATTCTGCGCCTGCACCGTCAGTTTCTCCGCCTCGTCAATCACATAGATCTTATACGGGCTGCTGTAGGGCTTTATGGCCACATCATCCACCAGCTGATTGCGGATTTCCTCCACGCCGATAGACGATGGTTTTTCATGGGTGATCCGGATAATATCCGGATGGTTTCCACTTTCTGCTTTCTTACAGGAAGAGCAGATCCCGCAGGGATCCGTTCCGCCCCTTTCACACTGAAGCGCAGCTGCAAAGATCCCGGCCAGCAGTTTTTTCCCCGAACCTTCCTCCCCGGAAATCAGATAGGCATGGGAAACCTTCCCCATCCGAACCGCATTCTGCAGATGTTCTATGATTTCTCTGTGACCAATCACACTGTCAAATGTCCGCACCCCGTCTGCCTCCCTGATCCTGTGAAGTCAGCTGCTTCCGACTCCATTATATTTAGTATAACACAGACCGCATATAATTTTCAATCTCTGCCAAACAAATCTGAAAATTCACATTTTCAAACCTTTGTTCAATCTCCGCCTCCCGGATCTTCTCTTCCGAAAAATCTTCACAGTCTGCCAGAAATCGGCGGCACAATTCCGCATAGCGGGGAAATGCCTCTTTTTTCTCCCTCTCCAACGCCCGGGTAAGCCGCTCTCCATCCTCCACTTCCACGTAAATGGGGCAGAGTACTCCTTCCGGGTAATACTGTTTCATCTGGATATAGGATTCCAGCGTGCCGATCGCAAGATAAGAACTCCTGTCCAGATCAATCTGCCCGTCATCCGCAGTAAAATATCTCCACACACCGTGAACCGTAGTGTAAGCTCTCGCCTCCAGCAGTTTTTTTTCTTCCCGGAACCGACAGAATCTCTCCTCATCCACAAAAAAATATTCCCGTCCGTCCTTCTCCCCCTCCCGCATGGGACGCGTGGTATAAAGCACGATTTTTTCCAGCCTTCCCTCAAAATCTCTCAGAAGTTCTCTGTATATCTTGTCCTTTCCAGATGCACTCTTTCCCATAATATAAAAAATATGATTCATCAACATTCTCCTTCATTCTGATCCCTCTGCGTCATTATACCACGTCTCCCCCCTTCTCATCATTCTTTTTCTTGCGTAAATCAACAAGAAAGAAGCGGAATAAGCAAATGATGCATGTCCCGCTTCTTTCTTGTTCCTGCCCCGCTATTTCTTTTCCATAAACAGGCGCAGTTCTTCTCTGTCCGGCAGCCCTTCATTATCACTGATATTCATTACCTGAAGGGCTCCTATTGCATTTCCGCGCCGCACGCTCTCTTCCACAGACTTTCCTTCCAGCAGCCCGCTGATCACACCTGCGGCAAAGCCGTCTCCCGCTCCCACCGTATCGATCACCTTTTCCACCGGAAATCCCGGAACCCGGAAACTGTTCTCCCGATCCTTTACAAAAGCGCCTTTCGCACCTTCTTTTACAACAACGGTCTGCACGCCTTTCTCCTGATAAAACTGTGCGGCCAGTTCAGGATCCCCCGTTCCGCAGAGAGTCTGACATTCCTCGATTCCCGGAAGCACCAGATCCGCATAACCCGCCAGTTCATTGAGAACCTGCCGCATCGTCTCTTCATTTTCCCAGAGCGCCGGGCGAAGATTTGGGTCAAAGGT
Organism: uncultured Blautia sp.; assembly: GCA_900552095.1. Lineage (GTDB taxonomy): Bacteria > Bacillota > Clostridia > Lachnospirales > Lachnospiraceae > Egerieimonas. The sequence continues at coordinate 8,501 of URYM01000015.1, forward strand.
AATCCGTATCCCTGCTTCCTTTGCTCTCCTGGCCAGGCAGAAGGAGGCTTCCCTTGCCGTCCCGGAAAGCGCCGGCGGAATCCCGGTAAGGTGCACAAGATCTACGCCTGTCAGATCCAGTTTTTCAATCTCCTCCGCAGAAATCCGGGAAGCTGCCGATCCCTTCCGATAGTAGGGGGCATACGGATCACTTCCGTCTGTCACTCTGTTTTTCAGCTGGATCCCGGTACGGTATACCGGATCATAGGTGATCCGCTCCGTTCCAATCCCGTTCTTTTCGAGCGTATCTGCAATATAATATCCGAAGGGATCTTCCCCCAGCCGGGTCAGGTATTCTGCCCGGTGGCCAAGCCTTGTCAGGCCGATCGCCACATTTACCTCTGCCCCGGAAAGTGCCCGGGTAAAATGTTCCACCTTTTCCAGGGGTCCGGTCTCCTCCGCAATCAGAAGAGCCATCGGTTCCCCAAATAAAATCACATTTCCCATCTCTGCCTCACTTCTTCAGACTTTCCGGATTTCTCACCAGGTGCACTGCAAAACCGCCAATCTCCTCTTTCAGATAGATCGCCTGCATTTTCCCATCCTTCCGGTAAACCGCGCTTTCCTCCAGAAATTCCGCACCCTTGCGCTCCAGATATGCCCTGCCTCTTTCCACAGAAGAGACTCCTACCGCAATATGCCCTTTTGTTCCAAGATACGGCGTCTTCAGATTTTCCACATAGCTTCCGGAAAAAATGGACGACGGATTTTCCTCTGCACCAAAGCCAAACAGCTGTTCAAAAGTCTCCGCCGTCTTTTTGGCCTGAGTTTCGTCCGCACAGTTAATCCCCACATGGGCCAGCCGGAAATCCAGCATCGCATGAACTGCTTCCTCTGTCAGCTCCCGGATCTTCGCAAAATTGCCTTCTCTTATCAGATCCGGAGGAACCATCCAGGTTCCGCCGCAGGCAAGGATTTTGTCATACGACAGATACTCCCGGATATTCTCTTTCCCAATTCCGCCGGTGGGCATAAATTCCATCTGGCCATAGGGGCCGGCCAGTGCCCGGATCATTTTCAGTCCTCCAATTGCCTCTGCCGGGAAGATCTTCACCGTTTTAAGCTGAAATTTTATTGCCTGCTCTATATCACTGGGGCTTGAGCATCCCGGAAATACCGGAATCTTTTGTTTCACGCAATATCCCACCACTTCCGGATTAAACCCGGGACTCACAATAAACTCTGCCCCGGCGCGCACTGCCCGGTCCACCTGCTCGATGGAAAGAACAGTTCCGGCTCCGATCAGAAGATCCGGGCACACTTTCTTCATCAGGCGGATCCCCTCTTCCGCCGCTTCCGTCCGGAATGTGACTTCCGCGCAGGGAAGTCCGCCCTCACAGAGCGCCTTCGCCAGTCCCGGAGCGTCTTCTGCCCTGTCCAGCCGCACGACTGGAACAATCCCCAGGGTACGTATCCTCTCTGTCAGATTCATTTTCTTTCCTCCTGCTCCAGCCGGTTAATCGGATAATGGATCGCCTTTCCGTTCGCAAACCGCACTGCCTCTTCCGCAACCTTGCGTTTCAGTTCCCGGGCCGCTTCTTCTGAATACCAGGCCATATGAGGGGTTACGATCAGGTTTTCATGCCGGAACAGCGGACAGTCCTTCGATACCGGCTCTCCCGTCATACAGTCCAGACCTGCTCCGCCGATCTCCTTTTGTTCCAGCGCCCAGTCAAGATCCTCTTCGTTAATGATTCCGCCCCGGGCCACGTTGATCACGACTGCTGTATTTTTCATTCGGGCAAAAACATCCCGGTTAATCAGATTCTGATTTCCTTCCGCCGGACAGTGAACGGATAAAATATCCGCCTCCCGGATCACTGTATCAAGATCCGCTGCCTGCACATATCTCTTCGTCTCCTCTGTTTCTTTAAAATAGGGGTCTGTCCCGATCACCCGGAATCCAAGGCTGTGCATTTTCTCTGCGAAATTTCTTCCAATCCGCCCCAGCCCGATCACGCCCACCGTCATCTCGGAAAAACGGTGCACCGGGATTGCCCTTGTGTAGTCCCAGACCTCCTGCTTTGTAATCCGGTTCATCTCCGTCACCTTCCGCGTCAGGGAAAGCGCCAGGGCGATCGCATGATCCGCCACCTCATTCATGCCGTAATCCGGCACATTTCCCACCTGAATTCCCCGTTTTGTGGCTGCCGCAATATCAATCGTATCAACGCCCACACCGTAACGCACCACATAACGCAGTCTGGGACAATGTTCCATCACCCGGTCTGTGATCTTCGCATACTGGACGATAAAAATATCTCCATCCTGACACTCGCGGATCACTTCCTCTTCTGTAATGGCCTGTTTCAGTTCCATCTCAATCCCTGCATCTGCAAAGATTTTCTTCTCAATCTCTATATTATCATGATCACAGTCTGTAATGATAACCTTCATTTTCTTTCCTCCCCTAGCGCACCAGATAACCACCGTCCACCGGAATCACCGCTCCGTTAATATAATCCGAAGCGTCAGAAGCCAGCCATACCACCGGTCCTTTCATATCTTCCGGTGTTCCCCACTTCTTATTGGGAATCCGGTTGGTAATCGCTGCATTTCTGGGATTTGCCGGATCAAGGAGCGCGGTATTCATTTCCGTTGCCATGTATCCCGGCGCCAGAGCATTTACATTAATCCCTTTCTCCGCCCACTCATTGCACAGGGCCTTGGTCAGCTGTGCCACACCGCCTTTTGACGCTGCGTAAGCCGGAACCGTATAACCGCCAAAGAAGGCCAGCATAGAAGCAATGTTGATGATTTTTCCCCTGCTCTCCTGTTTCATAAAAGTTCTGCCTGCCAGCTGACAGAGGGCAAATACACTCCGCAGATTCACGTTCATGACGAAATCCCATTCCTTTAAGGGGAACTCCTCGCTGGGATATCTTCTCTGTACTCCGGCGCCATTGACCAGAATATCCAGATGTCCTCCCAGCTGCTCCACAGCTTTCTCAAAAGCCGCTTCCCGGGTCTCGTCATTTCCAAGATCCGTCACAACCGCAGAGCAGGCATACCCTTTTTTTCTGTATGATTCCGCAACTTCAGGCGCCTTCGGATTAATATCCATAATGCAGACTTCTGCTCCCGCTTCCATCAGACCCTCTGCCATTCCACAGCTGAGTCCCTGGGCAGCTCCCGTCACAATCGCTTTTTTTCCGGTTAAATCATTCAGCTTCATATTCTTCATTTCCTTTCTTTTTACTGTTTTCTGATAATTATGTTAGCGCTTACATACAAGGGAAAGAAAAAACGCCTCAGCGTTTTTCCTGCTTTTCCTGTCTGATATCCACACAGGAATCCCTGTATATCATAATACATTTTAATTCCTCCCGTTCTCTCGGGAGCCGCTTCTCCTCCAGCGCGTCCAGAAGGATTCTTGCCGCCCGCTCTCCTTTTTCATAGCTGGGCTGCCAGATGGTAGTCAGCGGCGGGGTGATATAACTGGCAATCCGGTCATCATCAAATCCGATTACCGACAGATCTTTCCCCACCTCGATCCCGATCTCCTTCGCCGCCTTATAGGCAGATACCGCCACCATATCATTAAATGCCACCAGGGCGGTGATACGATCCGGAAGGTACAGAAGCTTCTTCGTCAGATTTTCCACCTTTACATCAGTCATCCCGTCACAGCACTCGATGTATTCCTCCCGTATGGGAATGCCCGCCTCTGCCAGAGCTTCTCTGTACCCCTCCAGCCGGTTAATGCCGGAAGCATACTGAAGAGATCCTGTGATAATGCCTATCTTCCTGTGTCCCAGTCCGATCAGATAGCGAACCGCCTCACAGACCGCCTGCCGGTCATTGATCTCTACCTGACTGACCGTAGCCGATTCCTTGCAGTCGCCCACAAGGACGAAGGGAATTTCTTTTTCTTCCAGGGTCGCGATCAGTTCTCCTCCCCTGTTTCCGCCCAGGATGATCATACCGTCTACCTTTTGTTCATGGTAGAGATTGCAGACTTCTTCTTTTTCGTTTGTGATCTCAAACATCAACCGGTAGCCCCTGTTTTTCGTCACCTCCGCGATTGCCCTCAGGGCATTCAAAAAGGTCTCATTCATAAAAAAATAGTCCGTCTGATGATTGGTAATGATCCCTATCGTGTTGGATTTCCGCGACTGGATCTCCCGGGCGGATGCCAGGGGATGATAATCCTCACAGGCCTCTTCCACGCGCCGGCGGGTGTCCTCGCTTACATATCCTTTCCCATTGATCACCCGGGATACTGTCGCAATACTCACGCCCGCATCCCGAGCCACATCATAAATAGTTTTTTTCTCTTTCATACTCAGTTTCCACCTTACTTACACCCTCTATACTGTTTTTAGTGTACACCAAGTATTTTTTCTTTTCAATGAATTCTTGCTGAAAAAAATCCAATTCACACCTTACATAAATCCGAACAGGGACGGGATTCCGGTGGTAAGAACCGGGAATACGATCAGCAGGAGCAAAATAATGGCGTCAATTACAAGGAAGGGTTTAAATGCCTTCACTACTTTATCAAAGGGCCGCTTGCCCACACTGCAGGCAGAGAAGAGAACCAGGCCCACCGGCGGTGTAAGCACACCCATGCTCAGGTTTACGATGGTCAGCACGGCAAAATGAACCGGATCCACACCAACCTTGAGCATAACCGGAGCCAGGATCGGCGCAAAGAGGATAATGGCCGCACCCACATCCATAACCATTCCCACCAATATGTAAAATACATTCACAATCAAAAGAAGTACGATGGGATTCGTGGAAATCCTCTCCAGCATCGCCGCCAGCTGATCCGGAATCTGTTCCATTCCCGCAACCCAGGAAAAAGCATTGGCAAATGCTACGATCATGAAAATGTTTGCCACTGTCTTACAGGTAGACCACAGTACATCCTTCAGGGAACGAAGCGTCATATTCCTGTAAACCGCAAATCCCAGAAACAGTGCGTAAGCTACTGCCAGGGCAGCTGCCTCTGTCGCCGTACAGGCTCCGCTCAAAATGCCGCCCAGAATGATCAGCGGCAGAACCAGAGCTACCAGTCCGTCCCGGACAATCTTCTTTTTCTCTCCGGCCACATATACTCTCTCATCCTTGGGGAAATTTCTCTTTTTCCGGATCAGAAGAATATATACGATCTGAGACAGGCCGATCAGAAGACCGGGCCCCAGTCCTCCCAGCAGAAGCGCTCCTGTGGAAATCGTCACACAGCCCGCATAGACCATAGCCGTCGTGCTGGGCGGAATCAGCGGAGACTGGAGGCTGGACGCAGCAGAAAGTGCGATCGCAAAATCTTTGTCATAGCCCTCTTTCTCCATCTCATCAATTTCAATCGCTCCCAGTCCCGTCATATCACCGATGGCAGAACCGGAAATACTTCCGAAAATCGTACTGGCAACAACATTTACAAAAGCAAGGCCTCCCCGGAATCTCCCGATAAATAATCGCGCAAAAGCAAATAATTTTCTCGAAATATCCGTTTTCACCATAATCTCAGCCGCCAGCATAAAGAACGGGATAGACATCAGGATAAAGGAGTTTACTCCTGTCATAGTTCGTACCGGCAAAATCTGAAGGTAAGAAGGATCCACCAGTATGATATACAGAATCGAGGAAAGACCCATGGAATACGCTACCGGCACACCTATAAAAATCAAAAGGATCAACAGCGCGATGGAAAATAAAAATGTAGTCATACTCCCTCCTCCTCTTCTTCACTGGGCAGCAGCATCAGTCCGCCGGACGCCAGCGCCTGGAAAAATACCAGTGTAAATCCGATCACCAGGGACAGCCTGGGGATCTGCATGGAAATCTGCATTGCCGGAGATACTTCCCGCACAGCCGTCGTGGTAAATACCATAAAGCAGTTCCAGGCAAAGTATCCGGATGTGAGAAGGATCAGAACCTTCGTAATAATATTCAGCACCTTTTGCATCTTTGCAGAAAGCTTCTCTACCAGAAAGGTTACCCTGATATAAGAGGACGCTTTCGCAATGTGGCTGGACCCCAGAAAAACAAGCCAGAGCATCAGATAACGGGCCAGCTCCTCCGTCCAGGAAAAGGAACCGATAAAGGGAATCTTTCTGCTGATCACCTGGAACAGCACCACAATCAGCATAAAGAGCATCAGGCCAATGCAGAGCCATTTCACAATCCGATCAATAAAATCCATATATTCCTGAAAAAGATTCCGCTTCGTCTTATTTTTCATCTGCTTCACCCTTTCTCTTCGTTCTCACAACTGTAAAGATACCAAACAGTACGGAGAATACCGCTACAATGCAGGCTCCCACAACGATCGTATTTCCCTGCGTGCCTGAACCGGTCTGCTGCTGCTCCATCACTTTTTCTTCGGAGGTAAGGATTCCCTCTCCTTTTTTCACACCCTCGACAGCCGCCATAAATTCATCCGCATATTCGCTTCCGATCTCACCCCGGAGCCACTCCAGAACAGGCTCCTGCGCAGCTTCTTTAAAGGTTTCCTTTTCTTCAGCCGTGGGAATGTATACTTCCATATCGGAATCCTGCAGCGCCTGCAGAGCCAGCTCTTCATTTGCACAGTTTGCACCTCGCATGGACTCCTGTGCCAGGCGTCCTCCTCTGTCTACAACCTGCTGCAGATCTGCCGGCAGAGACTGATAGAAGTCCTCGTTCATCATAAGCACCAGAGAGGAAATCGAATGCTGATCCAGTGTATAATATTTCTGAACTTCCTGAAGAGAACCATTCAGCACGTTAGCCGGCGGATTTTCCTGCCCGTCTACCACGCCCGTCTGCAGAGAAGTATATAACTCTGCCCAGGCAATCGGAGTTGCCACAGCTCCCATAGATTCCAGCATTGTGGTATACGCCGGAATCTCCATCGACCGGATCTTCAGCCCTTTCAGGTCATCTGCCGTCCGGATAGGACGCACATTGTTGGAAATGCTCCGGAACCCGCCGTTGTCCGAAGAAGCCAGAAGCCGAATTCCCAGCTGATTTCTCATGTCATTAAACAGGGATGCCATAAATTCCGAATCCAGCATATCATAAAACTGTGTCCGGTCATCAAAAAGATAGGGAACACAGAGCACCTGCAGTTTGGGATACAGAGTGGAAAGTTCTCCGTCTCCCGTCACACAGGCCTGCACCACATTCTGCATGCACTGGCTCAGACCCTCTGAACTTCCTCCCAGAACTCCTGAATCATAGATCTCTACTTTGATCCGCCCGCCGGAATTCTGTTCTACATAATTCTTAAAGGCAAAACATCCTGCATTTACCGTATCAATTACATTCTGTCCGTCAATATTAGTAAAGGGAGCATTGCTGTTCGCGATCTTGATCGTGTACTCCGCTTCCTCCGCCTTTGCAGGCGTCGTTCCAAAAAAAGTTCCCGCCAAAAGAATTGCCAGGGCTGACACCCCCGCCACGCCCTTTTTTATTATCGTTTTTGCTCTTCCGTTCATCTTACCCCTCCGCACGCCGGATTTTCCGGTTTCTTATTTCAGCAGTTCTCTGATACAGTCCATCATTTCCTGATCCCGGGCATTTTCAAACAGCTGCTCCTTTGTTCCTTCCGGAGCCAGTGTTTCTTTCAGGAAGTCCCGGTCAATTTCTTTTAAGATGGCAGTCATATCTTTGCAGGTTACTTTTTTAACATCCTCCAGGATTCCCTTATTTCTCTTCTCCGCAGCAGCCCATTCTTTGGGAAATCCTCCGCCCGGCTCCTCCTCAAAAAGGCGCTCAAACAGATAACGCAGCTTCACTTCACTGCCCCATCCAAACCCTTTTGCAAAAGGCATTGCAATCGCATTCCCTGCATTTACCTGAGAAAACAGGTAGCCGTCCAGAGGTTCTTCCGCAAATCCGCAGAATACGTTGGGGAAAGCATTGCAGGCTAACATAGCTCCCATTCCTGTTCCGCATCCGGTGATTACAAAATCAGCTGCACCGGAATTCAGAAGAATTCCTGCCAGAAGACCTGCCTGCACATAACTTCTCTGATTGCCGTCTTCTTCCGAATACCGTCCGTAATTAAAAGCCGTATGTCCCATAGGCTCCGTCACTTTTTTCAGCGTCTCGAAAATCAGTTCATTTTTTCCCGCCTGACTGTTTTCATTAATGAGTGCAATTTTCATTTTTCATTCTCCTTTACATTTTCTGTAAGCGCTTTCATTTACATATACCTTACATCTATAGTAATATTTTGTCAATATCTCCGCATATATCTTTCTATTTTTGTATATTTAGTCCAATATCACATGCTCTCATTTATGCAATTTTAATATTTGTTTTTTATTTTTTTCATATCTTACACAAACCAGGACGGGCTGGCAGTTTGGGAAATAAATTTGAAATGACAAAAAGAATACGGACTGAAACAGGCAGAGCCCCGGGGGAATAACCCCAGGGCTCTGCCTGTCTTTATAAAAATGTGTCTTTTACTTTATTATATAATCCTTCGCTAAAGATACAGAATTGACACTTGAATAATCAATAGAGGCTGCTAAAGCCAAGCAAAAACTTTTCAAAGAAATTTTCTTCATTCTCGTTGCCTCCGCCCATATTTTTTGATTCTTTCTTACACTTTAAACCGATACCCCACTCCCCAGATCTGTCTCTTATACACATCTCCGAGCCCACGAGACCGTACTAGATCTCG